>NZ_JAFLQW010000161.1 GCF_017313335.1 Phormidium pseudopriestleyi FRX01
CAAGGTCCGGGGACCGTTCGTAAGGCAAATCACTATTAGCGTTAAAACTTACTCTTGTAAGGCCCTCATCCCCCGGAGCCCCATTCTCCCAAAAAGGGTGAGGGCGGCGAGCATTGGGATGCGATCGGCCAAAATCCCTCCCTGAATGCCCGAACTGCTTAAACCCCGGATTTCAAGTTTTCACCCATTTTCACCTTCATTATATCGGCGAGGTATTGACCCATGAAAATAGAAGGTGATCGGTCTTATAAAGGAGAAATTTTGGTCGTTGATGACAAGGTTGCCAACTTAAAACTGTTGGTGGATTTGCTCTCGGGTCATGGGTATAAAGTCCGAGCCGCACCCAATGGGGTATTAGCACTTCAGGCTGTAGATGTCAATATTCCTGACCTGATTTTACTGGATATTATGATGCCGGATATGAATGGGTATGAGGTTTGTAAAAAGCTCAAATCCCAGGAACAAACCCGCCATATTACCATTATTTTTATCAGGGCATTATATGAAACCTTTGATAAAGTTAGAGGGTTCGCCGTAGGCGGTTCGGATTATATTACCAAACCGTTTCAGGAAGCGGAAGTTTTCGACCGCATTGAGCATCAAATTAAGCTGCAAAAATTAGAGCGAGAATTAAGAGAGCGCAACTTTCAATTGAGCTGGGAAATTCAGCAACGTAATTCTGCCGAACGGGAAAAAGATAGATTAATTATTTCCTTACAAAAAAGTCAAAGGTCATTAGCCACTGCCCAACGAGTTGCCGGGGTGGGCAACTGGGAATTTAACTGGTTGACCCGACATTTAGTCCTCTCCGATGAAATGTTTCGAGTCCTGGGGATTAACCCTCAACTCAAACCCAGCTATGTTGAAGTGTTAAAGACCATTCATTCCGATGACCGCAGTCGGTTTTCCCAAACATTAAAGCAGGCGATCGCCACGGGGAGTTCCTATCAAATCGAGGGTCGAATCCAGGGCCCGGATGGAGCCATTCGCGATGTCGAGGCCAAAGGAGAAGTGCTCCTCGACCTCCAGGGAAAGCCTAGTCAAATGTTTGGCACGGTTTTAGATATTACCACTCGCAAACAGGTCAAAATTCAGTTACAAAAACAATTAGTCCGCAGTGAACTCCTTCGGGGAATTACCGAAAAAATTCGCTCGGAATTAAAGCTAGAAAAACTGCTGGATACTGCCGCCCAAGAAATTAGAGATGCCTTTGGGGTGAGTTGCACTGAAATTCATACCTACCGAGAAACCCGAAATCCCCCCTTGCAAATAGCCGCTTTCGCCGTGGCGGAGGGATGCCAATGGAGTCGGGAGTTGGAACTGCCCCTGGATGAAACTCCCTACGCCCAAGAATTTTTAGAAAGCGATCGCCCTGTTGCTATCAATGACCTAGAAACTGACCTGTTATTTCAGCCCGTTTTGGCCCGATACCCACAGTTTCAGGTCAAATCCATGCTGTTGGTGCGAACTTCCTATAAAGGACAACCCAATGGTGCGATCGTCTTGCATGAGTACGATCGCCCCCGGGAATGGAGTCAGGAAGAAATCGAGCTGATTGAAACCATTGCCGCGCAAGTCGGCATTGCGATCGCCCAAGCCAATTTTCTAACCCGAGAACAACAAGCCCGCATCAAACTCAAGCAACAAAACCAGCAACTTCAACAAGAAATTAACGCCCGAATTATCACGGAAACTGCCCTCAAAACCAGTGAAAGCAAATATCGCAACCTAGTTGAAACCCCCCAAAAATTAATTTGGACTATCGATACAAAAGGACGGATTACCTTTGTGAATGCGGCGGTTCGAGACATTTATGGATATACCCCTTCTGAGGCGATCGGGCGATTGTTTACGGATTTGATTCACCCCAGTCGGTGGAGTCAGGACCAGAAATTTTTCCGCCATATCCTCATGGAAGGACAAAATTTTTCTCAATATGAAACCACCCATATCACCCAAGCCGGAACCCCGATTTACATGATGCTGAATGCGATTCCCTTACGGGATGAAGCGGGTTTTGTGATTGGGATTACCGGCACCGCAAGTAACATTACGCAGCTCAAACAGACCCAAGCCAAACTAATTGAAACCAACCGACTGCAACAAGCCATTCTCAACAGTGCCGAACATACTATCATTGCCACCGACCCCCAAGGCATGATTCTCACTTTTAATGCGGCGGCTGAAAGATTGCTGGGCTATAAGGCGCTGTCAGTGACTACAAGGGCGAATGTTGTCATGATTCATACTCGGGAAGAACTTCAGGAACGCGCCGAGATTTTAAGCGATGAACTGGGGTATGCGATCGCCCCGGGATTTGATGCGATCGTCGCCAAAGCCCGACAAGGGGTCTCGGATATCCGCGAATGGACCTACCTCCGCAAGGATGGTTCTCGCTTCCCGGTGTGGCTTTCCATCACCGCCTTACAAGATGTAATGGGTCAGATTACCGGATTTCTAGGCATCGTCCGCGACATCACCGATCGCAAACAAGTCGAAGAAGCCCTCAAACAAGTAGCGATCGCCGCACAAATGGCGAACCATGCCAAAAGTGAATTTCTCGCCAACATGAGCCATGAATTGAGAACCCCACTCAATGCGATCCTCGGCTTTGCTCAAGTGATGGCCGCAGACCCCTCCCTCCAACCGGAACACCGACAACAAATTGAAATTATCAATCGGTCTGGTTCTCACTTACTCGAACTAATTAATGACATTTTAGAAATGTCTAAAATTGAAGCCGGAAGAACCCCCTTAAAAATAGAACCCTTTGACCTAGGGCCGATGCTGCGAGATTTAGAAGATATGTTGCGGTTTAAAGCCCATGAAAAAAACTTGCGCCTGCTCACCGAAATTGCCCCAGATGTTCCCCTGTACATCCGCGCCGATCAAGCCAAATTACGCCAAGTGTTAATTAATATCTTAGGAAACGCCATTAAATTTACCCAAACGGGTTCCATTACCCTGCGGGTTCACCGAGGCAGTGCAGAGTTTAAATTGAGAAATTATAGGGATTCCTCTGCCGAATTTCTTCAGTTTGAAGTCGAAGATACAGGACCCGGAATTGCGCAGGAAGATATGAACTTAATTTTTGAAAGTTTTGGTCAAACAGAAACGGGACGTAAATCCGGCCAAGGAACGGGATTGGGTTTACCCATTAGTCTTCAATTTGTGCGAATGATGGGCGGTGAAATTCAAGTGAGCAGCATCCTGGGAGTCGGCAGTACCTTTATCTTTGAAATTCAGGTTGAACCCTTAGATTCGAGTGAAGTCCCCCGGACTCAATCTAAGGGGGCAGTGATTGGGTTAGCGCCGGATCAACCGAGTAAACGCATTCTCGTCGTGGATGATATGATAGAAAGTCGGTTGTTGCTCGTCAAACTCCTGGATAGTATTGGATTTGAAGTGCGCGAAGCTGAAAATGGCCAAGAGGCGATCGCTCAATGGTTACAGTGGCAACCGGATTTAATATTAATGGATCTCCGAATGCCCGTCATGGATGGCTATGAAGCCACCAAACAGATTAAAGCCAGTGCCGGAAGTCAGAAACCGGCAATCTTGGCCCTAACTGCCAGCGTATTTGAGGAGGACCGTTCGGCGGTATTTACTGCCGGATGCGATGACTTTCTTCGCAAACCTTTAGAAAAAGATGAATTGTTAGAAAAAATCGGATATCATTTGAATGTAGACTATATTTATTCCAAAGATATTCCGCCCTTTCAACGGTTAAAACCCGAGATTGAAGCCGGTGAACTTTCAATGGATAAACTCAAATCTTATTTAGAAAAAATGCCAAATAAATGGGTAGAAAAAATTTATGATGCCGCTGCTCAATGCAGCGATGACATGATTTTAGAATTAACAAAAGAAATGCCGACTGATTTTGAACCTCTAGGTCTGGCTTTAAGCAAATTAGCTGAAAATTTTCAATTCCATCAGATTATGCATTTAACCTACTCAGAGGATTTATGATTCAATTTTTAGAGGAGTTTAAGAAGCCAGTTATTTTAATCGTTGATGATCAACCGGATAATTTACGAGTTTTGTCCTCCATGCTCGTTGTCAAAGGGTATAACGTCCGCAAAGCCTTAACTGGAGAAATGGCTTTAGCCACCTGCCAAAAAGTTATCCCGGATTTGATTTTATTAGATATCATGATGCCGAACTTGAGCGGGTATGAAGTGTGTGAAGCCCTACAATCAAACCCCCAAACTTGCCAAATTCCGGTTATTTTTCTCAGCGCGCTTGATGATATTACAGCAAAAGTTAAAGCCTTTAGTTCCGGAGGGGCTGACTACATTACCAAGCCCTTTCAAACCGAAGAAGTCCTGGCGCGAATCCATAAACAACTGACCATCGAGCGTCTGCAACACCAACTCATCCAAAAAAATCAGGAGTTACAAACCCTGAATGAGGAATTACAAAGATCCAATGCTGAATTAGAGCAATTTGCAGTGATCGCTTCCCATGATTTGCAATCTCCCTTACAACTGATTATGGGTTATGCCGATATGTTATTATGGAAATATGATACCTTACTCGATGAAAAGGGCGAACATTATCTGAGTGAAATTTCTAAAGCCTGTCAGCGCATGAATCAACTGATTCAAGATTTACTATCCTATTCTCGGGTCCGTTCGGGTAAAGTGGAACTCGAACCCATTGATTGCGAAGTGGTATTATCGGAAGCCTTAGCCAATTTACAAGAAGATATCAACTGCAGTGGCGCTTGTATCACCCACAATCCCCTCCCCATCGTCCTTGGCGATCGCACCCAACTGATCCAGCTTTTTCAAAATATTCTCAGTAATGCCATTAAATTTCGCCGCCCCCAAGTCACCCCGGAAATCAACATTTCTCTCACCCTCAGTAATGAAAACTTCGCTGAATTTAGCATTCAAGATAATGGCATTGGCATCGCTGAGGAAGATTATCCCCTAGTGTTTGAAATCTTCAAACGAATTCATGCTTATAATAAATATCCCGGCACCGGCATCGGCATGAGTCTCTGTAAAAAAATTGTAGAAAGACATGGGGGACGCATCTGGTTCAACTCTCAACTCAATATCGGCACCACTTTTTTCTTTACCCTAACCCTTCCCACTCTGGCTCACCCCTAAAACCTCAACTCGTTCTCCCTCTATGTTCGTAGTAACGACTTCAGTCGTTCTCCCTCTATGTTCGTAGTAACGACTTCAGTCGTTCTCCCTCTATGTTCGTAGTAACGACTTCAGTCGTTCTTCCACTGTTCACAAAGACACTAAAAACCCCCATCTCTCCACTCTAAAACAAGTTTCTCCTAACAATTTCAACCCGTTGGCGAACATCCTCCTGATACTTGCCTAATAAAATGCGCCACAACATTCGACCCAAACAGAAAGACGCACGCCAGGAAAACACGGCATCCCGGAGTTCTATCTCACTGCGTTCAAACCAAAAATGACCCATTAATCCCGTCAACTGAGTTAGGGGTAACCCCAGCAAGATCCAGGCATTCTGAAACCACCACGCCGAAAACAGTAACCCGTAAAAAATAAAAATCCCCACAACGTGCAACGCCACATTCATCGGATGCTGATGTTTGAACACAAAAATATCCCAATACTCCGTAAAGGGAAACTCTTCGAGGCGATCGCCCCTCTCATCTCTCACTTACTCCCTTCATCTAGCCCTGTCAAGGTAGTAAATTTAATAACGAAAAATCGTTGTTTCATGTAGGGGTTTGGTCTCCAAACCCTCTGAGTAATGGTTATCTGTGGTGTTCCAGTTCAGAGTAGAGGTTCACATATTTGATTGAAACTTGATATAAATTAACACAAAAAAAAGACAATGAGAATGAAGACAATCAGGAAGTTTACTCCTCCTGATGTTCTTCATTCTCAAATGCTATAGGAAATCCGGTTGAGTGGGATTAGCTATAGACTCGACATCACCTCATGGGCGATCGCTAAGGTGCGATCGATATCCTCATCAGTATGAGCAAAAGAAGTAAATCCGGCCTCAAATTGAGAAGGCGCTAAATAGACTCCCCGTTCTAGCATTCCGCGATGGAAGCGGGCAAATTTGCTCAAGTCGGATTTTTTGGCATCTTCATAATTATGCACAGGTCCGGGATTGAAAAATAAGCCAAACATAGCGCTAATTTGACCGCCACAGGCTTCATTCCCGGTTTCTTTGGCTATTTTCAACAATCCCTCACTCAACTTTTTGGTAATCTTGTCCAGATACTCATACGTTCCAGATTTGTTGAGCAATTCCAAGGTTTTAATTCCCGCAGTCATGGCTAACGGATTCCCTGAAAGGGTCCCTGCTTGATACACCGGACCAGCGGGGGCCACCATTTCCATGATGTCTCGGCGGCCACCATAAGCCCCTACGGGCAATCCACCGCCAATCACTTTACCCAAGGTGGTTAAGTCGGGAGTGACGCCGAATTTTTCCTGTGCACCGCCATAGGCAATCCGGAATCCCGTCATGACCTCATCAAACACCAGTAACGCGCCATGTTCCTGCGTCAGAACCCGCAATCCTTCCAGGAATCCCGCATCTGGGGGAATAAATCCCGCATTGCCAACAACGGGTTCTAAAATCACCCCCGAAATCTCGCCAGGATTTTGCTCAAATAAAGCTTTAACGGCTTCCAGGTCGTTGTAAGGTGCGGTGAGGGTATTGGCGGTGGTAGATTTGGGAACCCCGGGAGAGTCAGGCAGTCCCAATGTGGCAACGCCAGAACCCGCTTTCACCAGGAACATATCGGCGTGTCCGTGATAACAGCCTTCAAATTTGATTAATTTCTCCCGTCCGGTGAAGGCACGCATCAGGCGCAAAACCGCCATACAGGCTTCGGTTCCGGAGTTAACAAATCTCACCATTTCTATGCAGGGAACGGCATCAATCACCATTTCCGCAAGCACGTTCTCTTGGTAACAGGGTGCACCAAAGCTGGTCCCTTTATTTAAGGCATCATGGAGGGCCGCAATCACTTCGGGGTGAGCGTGTCCGCAGATGGCGGGTCCCCAAGTTCCCACATAGTCGATGTATTGGTTTCCGTCTACGTCCCAAACATACGCGCCTTGGACTCTATCAAAAACGATGGGTTGTCCCCCCACGGATTTGAAGGCACGCACGGGAGAACTGACCCCTCCGGGCATCAGTTTTTGAGCGGCTGCGAAAATTTCTTCGGATTT
Source organism: Phormidium pseudopriestleyi FRX01 (assembly GCF_017313335.1). GTDB lineage: Bacteria > Cyanobacteriota > Cyanobacteriia > Cyanobacteriales > Laspinemataceae > Laspinema > Laspinema pseudopriestleyi. Next base: position 7,188 of record NZ_JAFLQW010000161.1, read on the forward strand.
TGTGGTATTGAATGTAGTTGTAACCAAAGGGGTCTCCTTTGCCAGAGGCTTAACGGTTGACTTTGTTTAGAATACGGCTTTTGGGTGGGAAGTGTTTAAGAAGAGCGTCCAAGTTATAATGTTTAATCCTACCCCGATCGCAGTCCCGAGGGCTAGTAGGCTGGTAGAGTGGTTAGAAACTGGGTTTTTTGACAAATTATTGGCTGCCTTTGCACCGAAGAAAGGCCGTTGAAACTCGGTTTTTTGTCCCCTTGCTCGCCTCTCCACCCAGAAATCTAATTACCCAGTGTTAAGAGAGTTTTACCCCACAGTGACTATGCGGGTTTTAGTGACTATTCCTCATGTTTTCAATCCCGAGGGAGGGGGCGGTTATGCATCGTTAAGCCCCGATTCTCAGCCTAGGATTCAAGCCCTGACTCAGTGCATTCAATCGTTACATGGCACTTATAATCATCGATCGCAGTTCTATTTTCAGTACAACGAGCAATTATATACCCTCCCGGCTAATCTGGAAACCTCCGTGGAAGTGTCGATTATCATCTGCACCATTCAGGGGTTACATCTTCTGGATCAATTGCCGGTGACTCCGGATTCCTATACCCATCAGTCCTTTGCCTGTCATCCCATGCTGTTGGGCTTTGAATGTCACGGGGTGTTAAAACAAAATTTAGGTCGCTATGATTATTATTGCTATTTGGAAGATGATATTATTTTAAGTGACCCGGATTTTTTCCAAAAGTTATCCTGGTTTACCGGCTACATTGGCAATCATGCAGTCCTCCAACCCAATCGATTTGAAGGGGTGAACAAGCCAGAGGTGAGAAAGTTTTATATTGACCCGGAATTAGAATTCAAAACGGGCAAAAAAGATAATTTTGCTCACTATTTTAGTGATAATCTAGTGCTAACGGGTAAAGTTCTGGGTCAACCGATTACCATTAAACGGGCAGAAAATCCCCATTCGGGCTGCTTTTTTCTGAATCGTTCTCAAATGGACCAATGGGCCAATCAACCGTACTTTTTGGACCGGGATTCGCGCTTTTTTGGACCTTTGGAAAGTGCAGCAACTTTGGGAATTGCCCGGACTTTTCGAGTTTACAAGCCTGCGCCGCAAAATGCAAATTTTTTAGAAGTTCAGCATTACGGTGACAGTTGGAGTCAGAAAATCAAAGATGTTAAGTTTACATAACCGTTATGTCGGAGACTGAAATGGCAAGCAGTAAAATGGCGATTCCCGTGGATCGGATTCGCTATAATGAACAGGGTCTAGTTCCGGCGATCGCCCAGGATTATCTGGATGGAACTGTGTTGATGATGGCCTGGATGAATGCAGAATCGTTGCAAAAAACTCTGGAAACCGGGGAATGCTGGTATTGGAGTCGATCGCGCCAGGAGTTGTGGCACAAAGGCGCAACGTCGGGACATCTCCAAAAGGTGCGATCGCTACGCTATGACTGCGATAGTGACTGTCTGTTAATCGGCATTGAACAAGTTGGCGATATTGCCTGCCATACTGGGGAACGCAGTTGTTTTCACCAAATTGAGGGCCAAATTGCTGCACCTCCGGCAGATACGCTATCCCAGGTATTTGAGGTGATTTGCGATCGGCGGGACCATCCCTCGGAAGAGTCCTATACTGCTAGATTAATCGCCGCTGGGGATAATAAAATTCTCAAGAAAATTGGGGAGGAATCAGCGGAAGTGGTGATGGCTTGTAAAGATGATGATGCTGATGCGATCGCCTCAGAAGTCGCTGATTTATTCTATCATTCAATGGTTGCCTTAGCCAAACATAATGTGGATTTGCGAGAGGTTTATCGCAAATTGCAACAGCGTCGGCGATAAAGAAAGATAACGCCTGAATGCGTTACTACGAACTAAGAAAGATAGCAATTTCTACGTTTGTAGTAATGCCTGAAGGCATTTCCGGATCCCCCGCTTGTAGTAATGCCTTCAGGCATTTCCGGATTCCTTAAATTTGCGATTCACTCAGCCGTTTTCTCTGCACCAGCATCCGGTCAAGAACCTGTAAAATCCAGATCACAATCCCCACACTGACCACTAATCCAGGCCATAATCCATCAGAGAGGGGACGGGGTAAATCTAACACCCATCCCCCTAAAATCGGGCCAATAAAATAGCCGATCGCCCAACATTGAGAGTTCAGAGATAAATAGACTCCACGCAGAGAAGCGGGGGCCATTTCTGCGACTAAAGAGGAGGCAGCGGGATTGTAAACAACGATGGCGATCGCCAGAATCCCTAATGCGATCGTTGCGGTGACTAAAGGAAAAGTAGCAATCGTTCCCGTGATAGCAATAAAAATAAATCCCACTGCCCATAAAATCCCGGAAATTGCTAAGACTTTGGACTGTCGCAAATGTTTAAAGACTCGGGAAACGGGTAATTGCATCAAAATACAGAGGGCTAAATGCCAAGTAAATAATGCGCCAATCGTTCCGGCAGAAAATCCCCGTCCTGTCTCTTCTGATTCCACAAAATCACTTAAATAAAGGGGAAGAGTGGTTTGAATTTGGGCGATATAGGTGGTAAAGATAATATTCACCAAGGCATACACCATTAAGGTGCGATCGCGAAAGGCACTCATCCATCCTTGCAGGGGCGGTTTAGAAGAAATCTCATGTCGATGAGGTTCCGTAATCGCCATCCAAATTAATCCAAAAAATAGCAAAAATGAGGCAGAATCAATAATAAACAGTAACCGATATTCCCCAGTTACCGAAATCAAGAAACCGCCCCAAATCACCCCAAGCTGTAATCCTAAACTATCTCCGAGTCGGGTCATTGCATAGGCCTCATGGCGTTGTCCCCCGGTGGTTAAATCTGCCACGACGGACTCGGTAGCAGGCCAATATAAGCCGATACCAAACCCCATGAGAATATTCCCTAAAACCAAGATTTCAAACCCATTGGCAACCGTTAATACCCCCGAGGCGATCGCGGAAATAATCGCCGCCGCCAGTAAGGTGCGTTTGCGGCCCCAATGGGGTGAATCCAGACAGGAACCACTGACAATCCGTCCGATAATTCCGGCAAGGGAACCGATGCCTAAAGCAAACCCCACCGCAGTTTTAGTTAATCCCACCTCATTGACAAAGAATATCGGGGCATAAAACAATGTAAATCCACTACCAATTCCCGACAACAATCGACCAGAAATTAAAACCCAAACTTGCAGGGGAAGTTTGGGCAACCAATCCAACAGGCGATTCCATAACCGTTTCATACAGGAGTCTAAAAAAAATGTGATAGGATGCTTTAATCGACAATTGCCTGATGGCGATCGTTGATAAATTTTTTTATTTATCTTTAAGTTTAACCGATTATCCCCTGAACTAAATCTACAAAAATGTCGATTGACAAAAAAGAACTGATTGCTAAAATAGCCCAACAAGTGTAGAGGCAATTCGCGAATCGCCTCTACATTTAGGGTTTGACCTCCAAAAATGCGTAATTCCTCTGCAAATATCCCGAACAAACCCATTAACCCTCGTCGGGTTGTTCTCCAGTTTCAGCCTGGATAATTTTGCGTCGGTCCTCTAACCATTGTTGTAAAATTAAAGCCGCCGCCTTGCGGTCAATTAACCCTTTATTGCGAGAGGGGGAAACATTTTGTTCAATCATCATTTGCTCGGCATAATAGGAAGTGAGGCGCTCATCTACAAACTCGATAGGTAAATGGAGTGCTGCCGAGAGACGTTTGCTAAATTTCTGGACTTGGCGCGCTTGAAACCCAATGGAACCATCCATTGAATAAGGCAACCCTACTACTAACAGCGATACTCTGCGTTCTTCAATAATCGCCTGAAGTTGGCTGAGAGTATCGGCAAAGGATTTGCTTTCAATGGTGGTAATTCCTGTGGCAATTAAACCTGTTCCATCGCAACCGGCAACGCCAATCCGTTTGCGACCAATATCTAATCCAAGTGCTGAAATTTTCTGTGTCATTCCTTCATCAAACCTGACAGACTTGAGCGTTCACTACTGCTCATGAACGGCCAAGGGTGAGCCGTCGAGAGTGCATCCCACTTTTGTAGCCCTCACCCTAAATCCCTCTCCCAAGATGGGAGAGGGACTTTGAATCCGGCTCCCCCCTTCGACCCTTCGACCCTTCGACCGGCTCAGGGCTCAGGGCTCAGGACAGGCTTCTCCCATTTTGGGAGAAGGGGGCTCCGGGGGATGAGGGCAGACTGTCCAAATTGAGATGCTCCCGTCGTCGAGTCATTAGCCAGATTCTGACTAATGACCCAGACTCTAACTCAGGGTATCATCATCCAAGGTCATATCCAATTGCTCACTCGGGAGCAAGGCACCAATCTCCTCGATGGAGGCTTGGGAAGGTTCTTGCTTACCCAAACCGGCAGAGGGAGAGGGTGGCTTGGATAGCCAAGACATCCGGCTGGGAATGGGTTTGCGAGTCCCTTGTAACCCTTGCAGGACCTCGGATAGTTGCAATTCCAGGGAAACTGGCTTAGATTCGCGCAGCTTGTGCCAGACGGAACGAGACATCAGCAAGCTGTGAGAAATCCGCTGTGCACCGACTTGCTGCAAATATTCTTCCCGTTCGGGTTGATAGTCCGCAGAGGCTAACAGCAGGGATTGGGCTGGTAATTCTTGGACAATCCGGGCCATTTGAGCCAGGAGTTCGGGATATAACCAGGTGTAAGCCGGATGAACGGTTAATTCCGCCACATGGGGTTGAGATCCATTGCGACTGAGGCGGACTTGAAAGTAACCGATCGCCGCTTTGCGTTGGGGTTCAAACACATAACCACTGACGGTTTCCGTTTTATTCAGCCATTGGCGGACCCCTTGAGCAACGGCACCCACCAAACTGGTATGAAAATCCTGGATATGGCGATCGAACACTTGACGCACCAAAGGCGGCATCGCCGCAGTATCCAATTGATACAACAGTTGAGCATCGGCATTACTCACGGGCATCAGATTCGGTAAATCCGGTTCCCGTTGGGCCAACTGTTCCAACAATTCCGGGGCGATCGCCCAATAGGTCATCTGCGCCAACGGCTGAAACCCATTATGCCGATACAGCGCCAATTCATCTTTTTCATTGACATCCACTTCTAGCAGCCACATCCGCGCTTCCCAGATGGACTCCAGACAATGGCGGATCAGTTGCGAACCAATCCCCAGTTTTTCCGAGCTCGGAGGGACTACCACCCGGTCAACACGCCAAGTGCTGCGGGTATGGTTAAACGGCGAAATCTGAATCGCACCGCGAATTTTGCGATCGTCTTGGGCCACCCGAACGCACAACCGATTTTGGAGTGGATTAGGAAATACACTCAGCAACTTCAGGGGCCAATACCAGCGGCGAACCGAATCCATTTGAGTCCCGATATCCAGGGACCCATTTTCAAGAGAACTGCTGGGACTGCCCGCCTCAATTTCAGTCGCATTCGCGAGTTCTGCCACCGCTTCGAGGTCGCGGTATTGCAAGGGGCGGATCGTCAGAGTTTGATTTTGGGGCAGGTGTGAGGTCATTTTGGAGGGACTGTTTATTCAACATAGCTTGACAGCACCGTGCAAACAGCTTTCTAGGCTTTGCAACCCTCGTGGAACAGCATAGGTGGCTATCGTTCACCCTGCCCGATCGCCCCCCTAACGTGAGGAAGGCAGAAGATCGGCGCTGTTCCTTCCTCCGTTATAATCCATCGCTGTTTTAGGACTGAGATTTCCGGCCCGGACGAATCAACACCACAGGGGTCTGCTCATCGGCATTCCCAGCAGGATTGCTTCGTAAGGATTGCTCTAGTACATCAGTAGAAAGCCCGGAGGAGGCTGCTAATATCTTAACCGCTTTTAAATCGTTCACGTCTACGATAGCAGCAGATAATCCCGTCTGTTGTTTGATGATATCAACAACAGACTGGGGATTATCGGGACCGAGGACAATAAATTGATCGTAGGGAGGCAGGGTCCCAGTAACGTCATCAATCAGCCTTGCCTGTTCTCCCGCCAACTGATAAAAGACTCCGGGTTTGCCAAAGACTTTGGCGATCGCCCCAATGAAAAAGGCTAAAGCGACCCGCACAGGTCCCTCAATATCCACTAAGGTTTGCAATCCGCAGGCGGTGGCTAAACTAGAGGTCGGCAGGAAGAAATAACACAGCCGTTTTGCCACAAAACCGGGTTTAACGGTACTGGGATGATGCCAGCGGTCCTGCATAATCGCCACGGGCGTTTCCCCAATGGTCACGATATCCCCGGGTTGAGCATGAGGCATCACATACCGCTTAACGATATCAACAGGGTCATCCAAGTTGGTTAATAAATGGGTTTTAATCGGTAAAATTTCCGAATCTGCTTCGGGAATTTTGCGCCAGTTGGTAGACTCGGAGGGGTCGGGATATTTGAATGGCACCACGACATGGCGGGTTTTGGGAATCCGGCCCTCGGGTCCATAGGTGACATAAGTGACGGCAATCCAGGCGGCTTTGAGGCGATCGAGGTTGGGTCCTTGAATATCAATCGCCACTTTCATGCGAGTTTTTTTGCCAATTTTGACAATATAGCCAAACCAGTAGTTATCATCCCGGGATTTTTCATCCGGGTGCATCGGAATCACTTCAGTGCGGATGGTGATTCCTTCTAGGCTACTGCCGGAGAGGAGTTTGACATCGGTATGGACTTCCGGCACCATAATTTCTAGGGTGGAGGTGCGGTTAATCAGTTCCAGTTCTCCAATCAGTTGATGCCGTTCCGGGGATAGGACTTCTTGATGCCACTCTCCCGGGGTTAAATCTAGTTGATTTCCCGGTCTTCTGCGGTATTGGTATTCGATGGCAGTGGCAGCGGTTCCCAGGACCAATGCTGCAGCGCCGAGTGTGATTCCGATGGTGGTTGCGATCGCCACAAGTTTCCCCCTGTTCTCAAAATGTACTTCTTTTCTGGCAGGTAGCTGACTTCACATCAAGCAGGCAGCCGGTCCATTCCGGGCAATCATCTGCTGAAGTAAGCTAAAAAATGTTTACCACGGATATTTCCCTGGCGATCGGCTTAATTCCGGATCCGCCACCGATGCCCCATCCCTGCCCAGACAAAATTGGTGATGATTTCCAGACAAGGGATTAATTTTACTCAATTTCTCTACATTTAGCGTTTTTTCTCTCGACTTGTCCTATATTTAGGATGAAACAACCCATTTTATGGAAATCTGCCGCCTACCGGACGTCATCCCCTTAAAATGTCACAACCCTATTTTTCCTAAAAGATTTGTAAACTAATATTAAGCGTTTTCTGAATATCAGAATATTTTTAGATTCCCATGAAGCAACTTGTAACTGCTGAACGTCTGTGCCTGATTAGCCATACCCTATCAATGGCCTTTGGTCTTGCCGGACTGCTGCTGGTATTACCCAATCCCGAATTCATCGTCAACCTGTCCGAATTCGGCCAGAAAGTCTTCCAATGGAGCATGGCTGGAGGGGGAGTCTCCTATATCATCTTAGGGGCTGTAGCGGTCGCCCTTTATGCCTATAGAGAACTGGGAACGCGATTGTGGTTAACCTTTATGGTCCCTGCGGTGGTTCTATCCCTCGGGAGTGAACTACTCGGAACCAGTACCGGGTTCCCCTTCGGACATTATCAATATTTGAGTGGCTTAGGCTATAAAATTGCCGGATTAGTGCCATTTACGATTCCCCTGTCCTGGTTTTATATGGGACTCGTCTGCTATGTTTTAGCGCGGGCGGGATTAGAGTCGATTCAACTGCCAAACTGGGTGCGACAAATTGGGGCGATCGCAGTCGGTGCAATCCTGCTCACTGCCTGGGACTTCGTACTCGACCCTGCCATGAGTCAAACCAGCTTCCCCTTCTGGCAATTCCAAGAAGAAGGAGCCTTTTTTGGAATGCCTTACCGCAACCTCACCGGATGGATGGGAACCGGCGCAATCTTCATGAGTGTTGCCGCCTTCTTTTGGGGGAAAGCACCGCTTAGATTATCCCGTTCACAATTAGGATTACCTTTAATCACCTACATTGTTAACTTTGCCTTTGGTGCAATCATCACCCTAGTTGCGTTAGATTCACGCTTCGTCATTCCCACCTTACTCAGCATGGTTCTGGGAGTCGTTCCAGCAGTGGTATTGTGGTGGATTGCCTCTCCTCTGGAAGAAGCAGAAACTGAGGAGGCGATCGAGTCCCTTCCAACAAACACCCTCTCTCAAGTCTCCCTACCCCCCGTAGAAGTCGCCGCCAAATAACCCTCCATTGTTGGTAAAATTTAAGGTGTGTTATGGTC
>NZ_JAFLQW010000502.1 GCF_017313335.1 Phormidium pseudopriestleyi FRX01
ATTCCGGAATTGGCGGGGTTGAGTTTAGATATGAAGGAACTTGCCCAAGTCAAACCGGAAGATTTGCCCAGGTTATTAACTCCGTTACCTCACGCTTACGCCTGTTGGATAGAACAGCAACAGGACCGTTTGCAACAACAAACCGACGGACTTGATGCCTGGGAAGTAGCGGCAAACCGGGCGATCGCCAACGGGAAAGAAACTTTAAGACGGATTCAGGAAGGGATTCATCTGTTGCAAACCAACCCCCAAGCAGTTCAGGGGTTTCAATTTGCCAATGCTGCGATGTGGCAGCAACGTCTCCATAGTCTCTATGCGGAAAAAATCCGTCGGGGGGAATCTGTTACTTTGGAGGAGTTGGATATTCCTAAAAATCGCAGTTGGTATCCGTTTCAGTTAGCTTTTGTCCTGGTGAATCTACCCAGTTTGACGGATTTGCATCACCGCGATCGCACTCATCCCACGGAAGCGATCGCGGATTTACTCTGGTTTCCCACCGGAGGCGGTAAAACTGAGGCGTATCTGGGGTTAACTGCTTATACTTTAGCTATCCGGCGTCTGCAAGGCATCGTGGGCGATCGCGATGGGGAAAATGGGGTGGCGGTTTTGATGCGCTATACCCTCCGCCTGCTGACTCTGCAACAATTCCAACGGGCCACGACTCTGATTTGTGCCTGTGAGTCAATTCGCCGTGAAGATGAGACAACCTGGGGGAAAGTCCCGTTTAGAATCGGCCTTTGGGTGGGTCAAAGTAGCACTCCAAATTATACATCACAAAGTGAAGAATTTGTCAAGCAAAAACGCGGCCAATCTTATACGGGAGGAACCGGTTCCCCTCACCAACTCACAAACTGTCCCTGGTGTGGGAGTGCGATCGACCCGGGGAAACATATTCACGTTGACCCGGTGGATAAAGGCCGAGGCCGGACTGTGATTAAATGTGGAGATGCGATCGGGAGTTGCCTGTTTTCCAAGGGGGAAGGATTGCCGGTGGTGGTAGTGGATGAAGAGATTTATCGCCGCCTGCCTTCGTTATTAATTGCCACAGTGGATAAATTTGCCCAAATGCCTTGGAAAGGGGAAGTGCAAATGCTGTTTGGTCGAGTCAGTGGATATTGCGATCGGCACGGATTTCGGTCCCCGGACCTCCAAGATGAAAATAGCCATAAAAAAACCGCCAAACTCCCTGCTGCCAAAACCGTTCCTCATCGCAATTTACGTCCACCGGATTTAATTATTCAAGATGAATTGCACCTGATTAGTGGTCCATTAGGAACCCTCGTCGGACTCTATGAAACCGCCGTGGATGAACTCGCCTCTTGGCAAGTCAACGGTCAAAAAGTCCGCCCCAAAGTTGTCGCCTCCACCGCCACTATCCGCCAAGCTCAAACCCAAGTCAATAACCTATTTTTACGAAGTTTGCAAGTCTTTCCCCCCCAAGGATTAGACATCGAAGACAACTTCTTTTCCCGGCAACGAGACCCAAGTGAAGAATACCCAGGACGGCGATATTTAGGAATTTGCGCCCCGGGTAAACGCTTAAAAGCCACCATGATTCGCGTCTATGTCGCCACTCTGGCATCGGCCCAAACTTTGTATGAAAAATATGGCAAAGAAGTCGATCCTTGGATGACTTTAGTCGGCTATTTTAACTCATTAAGAGAATTAGGGGGAACTCGCCGCTTGGTGGAAGATGACATCCGGACCCGCCTCACCAAAATGGAACAACGGGGATTAGCCAAACGGTTTTTACCCCACTTAGATGAGTTAACTTCCCGCAAAGATTCGACAGAAATTCCCCAGATTTTAGACAAGTTAGAAGTTCCCTTTGACCCAGACCAAGCAGCGGATAATAAAAAGCGGCGTAAGGCAGGAGAAAAGGTCAAAAACCCCGAACCTTTAGATGTAATTCTTGCCACTAATATGATTTCGGTTGGGGTGGATGTCAAGCGATTAGGGGTGATGGTGGTTTGTGGACAACCGAAGAATACGGCTGAATATATCCAAGCGACATCCCGGGTCGGTCGGAGTTCTCCGGGATTAGTGATTACTATCTATAATTGGGCGCGTCCTAGAGATTTATCTCATTATGAACGCTTTGCCCACTATCACGCCACTTTCTACCAAAATGTAGAGGCGTTATCAGTCACGCCCTTTGCATCCGGGGCCTTAGACAGGGGATTAACGGCGTTGTTAGTGTCTTTAATTCGCTTAGGAGATGAGGGATTAAATGCCAATGATGCAGCGGGAGATATCCAACGGGATAGTCCTTCAGTCCAAGGGGCGATCGCTACTATTGTCCAACGGGCGGAGGCGATCGGTGGAGTGCCCCAAGGACAAGCAGTCCGCCAAGAATTAGCCGCCAAATTAGACCACTGGTTATCCCAGGCAAAACCTTCTCCAGGAGGCGGGACTTTGAAATATCAAATTAAAAAGCGAGAAGGTACTACTATCCAATTGTTAAAACATTCGGGAAATGCCCGTTGGCAAGACTTTACTTGTCTGAATTCTCTGCGGAATGTAGAACCCACCATTGGCTTAATTTTTACCGAACAACCGCCAGATGATGACAGCGATCGGCTTCCTCAACCCTACCGAAAGCAGGAGGAAACATAACCGATAAAATTCTAGCCCTGTCAAGAGGGTTGGATGAAAATGACTCCTAAAGGAGTCACTACAAACGTTCGTAGTAATCCCTTCAGGGGTTGCCCTGAATTTGTGGTAAATTTAATGACAAAAAATCGTTATTTCACGTAGGGGCGCAATGCGCAGGCCCCTACAAATACACCTTGACAGGGCTACCCCTAAAGCTTACAAGGGTAGGGTTTGTAAGTACCCCTAAAGGGGTGTCCGGAAGATGACTCCTGAAGGAGTCACTACGAACGTTTGTAGTCACACTAAAAATGCCCAATCTTTCCCTGCTTTCTTGTCCTCTATTTA
>NZ_JAFLQW010000273.1 GCF_017313335.1 Phormidium pseudopriestleyi FRX01
AATCGAAGATTGGATAGACCAACTGCCTAACCCCACAGAACAAGACTCTGCCCATTAACATGGGCGCGAAAGGGTTCGCTACATCCCACGCTTAAAAGACGTGGGTTTTGCTCCCCTCTCGAACTCTCCCGCTCTATAATTCTTGGGCGATCGTCCGGACAAATTTTCAGAAGAAACGACAGAAGTCGTTACTACAAACATTCAGAAACAACTTCAGTCATCTCCTGCTTTGTTCGTAGTGACGACTTCTGTCGTCTCCGGATTCGTTCAACGTCACGAATTCAGTCGTCTCCGGATGTTCGTAAACAAGGTTTAAAAAGGCTGTTCTAATTAGCTGACGTTAGAAATCAAGGCAGCTAAGACCAATAAACCTGTGATTAATAAAAGGCCAAAAACCGCCTGGACCGCGTAATTACGTTTTTCCGTGGTCGTTGGAGGGGTGGCGGTGTACATTTTCGGCTCTTTTGCAAAATTATTGAGCAATCCGCCTTCATCTTCGCTATAGGGCATTTCTTAAAACCTCAGTCTTTCTACCTACCTAATTTTACTCTATCAGATGGCGGGAAAGATTGATCCCGAGATCATCATCAATTTTATGGAAGGTGACTACTGGGTTGGGTCCCATCCTCGTTCCTCCCTATCTCCCCCATCCACCCCATCTCCCCGAAACCTCCGGGAACACAGCCCTGTCTTTAGGGTTATATAGCTTGGACTATATCCGTTGTGGAATAAAACCTCTCCCCGATGCCCCAATCATTTCCCTAAGCCCATTTTAAGGAAACTTCTCTACTTAACGATGGGCTTATTTCACATCGAGGGTTGGAAACTGCCTCACGGTTCATATAGAGTATAAATATTCATCAAAAATCTTGACAAAATTACCCAATCATGTATATATTTTATCCTGTTGATATCCGGTGGATAATCAAGGGAAATTATCTCACGCCTCACTGTACTTTGCTACGGGAGGGAGTAAGGATGGCAACCTAGCCCTGTCAAGGTGTATTTATCGTAGGGGCCTGCGCATTGCGCCCCTACAAGAAACAACGATTTTTCGTAATTAAATGAGGCACCAATTCAGAGGGCCTGCGCATTGCGCCCCTACAAGAAACTTGACAGGGCTAGGGACTAAAGCCGGTAGCGATTTACGGTGTATCAAGGGGCGATCGTGCCCGTGAGGGGAGAACTGGCACTGGCGGCAGATTTCACCGGAATCCGACCTGCTAGATAGGCCAGACGACCAGCTTCTACCCCTTGGGCCATCGCCCGGGCCATTGCTGAGGGATTTTTGGCGAGGGCGATCGCACTATTAATCAGCACCAAATCCGCCCCCATCTCCATCGCTAGGGCCGCTTCCGAAGGCACTCCAATCCCGGCATCCACCACCACCGGCACTTGAGCATTCTCAATAATAATCGCAATATTCGCAGCGGTACTAATTCCCTGTCCCGACCCAATCGGTGACCCCAAGGGCATCACTGTAGCACAGCCGACCTCTTCTAACCGTTTGGCTAACATCGGGTCCGCATTAATATAAGGCAACACCGCAAACCCTTCTTTAACTAATTGTTCCGCCGCTTGCAACGTTCCGATCGGGTCCGGTAACAGATATTTCGGGTCTGGAATCACCTCTAATTTGACAAAATTATTCTCCTCTTGTCCGAGGAGTTTTGCCATTTCCCGACCCAATCTCGCCACCCGAATCGCTTCCTCAGCGGTTTGACATCCGGCAGTATTAGGCAACATCCAGATTCTAGACCAGTCGATCGCCTCCGCTAATCCCTCATGTCCCGGTGCATTAGTTTGGACCCGACGCACCGCCACCGTGACGATTTCACAACCACTGGCGATAATACTGTCCTGCATTTCCTCCATTGTTCGATATCTGCCAGTCCCCGTCATCAACCGCGACTGGAACGATCGCCCCGCAATGGTAACAGGTTGATCTAACTGCTCTAACAAAGAGTCAGGAGACGGGACAGAGGGTTTGGCGGTGGCGTAGGTGAGGGAATTACTCATGGGAGATGCGTTAAGTTGGGGAGATGACGTAAAAAATCGTTGATAACTAAACTGCGGCAGCAGGGGATCCGTATTTTCCTGGAGAATCCAATCCGCAATCAGGGAAGCGGTAATCGGTGCCAGTAAAATTCCGTTGCGATAGTGACCCGTAGCAAAGGTTAAATTGGCCGTCATACTCGCACCCAGAACCGGCCATTCATCCGGAGTCGCCGGTCGATATCCCCACCAACATTCACTGATGGGATAATCGGCCAGAACCGGATAGAGTCGCATCGCCCGTTCTAACAAGACTTTCATTCCCCCTGGAGTGTTACCCTCCGTAAACCCCACATCCTCACTGGTAGCACCGATAATAATCCGGCCATCCCGTCGAGGAACGATGTAGGTTTCTGGACCAAATAAGACCCGAGTTAGAGGTGGTACTGGGGAGTTCACCGGGACTTGCACCGACAGCATCTGTCCTTTTTTGGGATGAACTGGAATCGGCAGGAGTTGATGACTCCAGGCCCCGGTTGCCAGGACATAATGGGATGCGTGTAATTCTCCCTGGTTGGTTCGCAAGGCGACTGCCTGCTGTTGTCGCTGGATAATCCCCTCAAGGATTACGCCCTCGCGAATCTCAACTCCCAATTCTCTAGCTGCCTTTAATAAAGCGTTGGCAAGGGCGCGATTATCCACTTGTCCATCTTCGGGATACCACCACCCCCCCACAACTGCCTCACCTAAACCCGGTTGGTACAGGTCTAGGTGACATTTGTCAACCCAAGTGGCGGTCAATTCTGAGTCCGTCGGTCCGGTTGTTCCCGGTGGGATGGGTTCATAAACCGGGGCGAGGATACCCCCAGGCCAATAGCCGGTCGAGATGCCGCTGATGTCTTCTATTTTGCTAATCCAGTCGGGATAGAGCGATCGCGATCGCCAGCACAAATCCAGCATCGGTCCGGCAGGAATCGCCTCAGCTTGCGGGGCCAACATTCCCGCTGCCGCATAAGTTGCCCCCTCCTGCAACGATCGCGCACAAACCGTCACCGATGCCCCGCGCAGTTTCAGGTCAATGGCAATGGATAGACCGATAATGCCACCGCCAATAACAATGATGTCGTTTGATGTCTTCATTAAAAAATTAAGGTAATTTTTTTTATAACCCAAGGGTTTTTGTCAAGTTTCAATCTTGAATATTAGTTTAAAATTTCCAGGATATGGCACTCCATGGACTTTAAATGAATCCGAACTCTCCCGCTCTATAATTTAGACAAATGCTTTGCTCCGGTGAGAAAAAACTGCCCTTAAATTATTAATTCTTAATACTCAATGTCTTTTGAGCCTTAACCTGATGCTGTCCAGACCGGATTTTCCCCTTGTCCCCAGAAGCCGTCATATTTTGTCAACTTTACATCACCTAAAACTTGGGTTTGACAAGCTAATCGGAGATTTTTTGAGGGAGAATGAGGAGGGAGCGATCGCCGAGTTCGGTCCCGCCAGTTAGGATCCGAGACTTCCCCTTCAATCTCCACTGCACAAGTTCCACAACTGCCAAGGCCATGACAATTAATCAATTTTGCCTTGCCATTGTACAGGTCAATCCCATTGTCCAACAAAACCTGCCGGAGATTGGCACCGCGATCGCACTCTAAGGTCTTTCCCGCAACTTCTACTTTTGGCATCTCAACTGACTCCGAACTTTCCACTCTCTATTTTGACATTTTTTGGAGAGATAGGGGAGATGGGGAGGATGGGGTCTCTTACAATAGTAGGTTTTTCATGAACGGTCCCCGGACCTTGGCAAGGTCCGGGTTAGGGTGGGGTCTTCGTTGACGTGCGATCGCACTTGCGCGTGGAATCGGTGGGTGGAGTGTCCTCGTGAGGCTATATCGCCTGAGTCACGAAGAAAGAGGTTGGCACCCGCCTCTATACAGGTGCGATCGCATCCAAGGGAAGGGTGTGTGACGTGGCAAAGCCTCGTCAGGAGGACCCCACCCTAACCCTCCCCTTGCCAAGGTCCGGGGACCGTTCGTAAAAACCCTACTGTTGTAAGGATGGGGGTCTCCCCTCTCTAACGACCAACGACCAACGACCAACAACCAATGACCAACAACCAACGACCAAAACTATGAACGCAGATAGCATCAACCGGATCTGGATCTACGACACCACCTTAAGAGATGGTTCCCAGCGCGAGGGGATGTCTCTATCCATCGAGGATAAATTGCGAATTGCTCACCGCCTCGATCGCCTGGGGGTTCCTTTTATCGAAGGCGGATGGCCTGGGGCCAATCCCAAGGATGTACAATTTTTCTGGAGACTCCAAGAAGAACCTCTGCAAAACGCTGAAGCAGTCGCCTTTTGTTCCACCCGTCGTCCGGGAAAAACGGCGGCAGAGGACCCCATGTTACAGCCGATTCTCTCCGCAGGGACGCGCTGGGTGACGATTTTTGGCAAATCTTGGGATCTTCAGGTGATTGAAGGACTCCAGACTACTCTGGAAGAAAACCTGGAGATGATCCGCGATACTATTGAGTTTTTGCGGAGTCAGGGACGACAGGTGATTTATGATGCGGAACACTGGTTTGATGGCTACAAACACAATCCCAGCTATGCACTCAAAACCCTAGAAACAGCGATCGCCGCAGGTGCAGAATGGATTGTTTTCTGCGACACCAATGGCGGCACTCTCCCCCATGAAATCAGCCAAATCACTGGGACCGTGATTAAAACTCTCCGCCAAAATACCGATATCCCCATCAATTTTGGCATCCACACCCATAATGATGCAGAAACAGCCGTTGCCAACGCCTTAACTGCGGTTCTGGAAGGGGTGCGAATGGTTCAAGGCACCATTAATGGCTATGGCGAACGCTGCGGCAATGCCAATCTTTGCTCTTTAATTCCCAATCTCCAGCTTAAACTGGGCTATGATTGCATCGACCCAAGTCACTTGGTTAAACTCACCGAAACCAGTCGATATATCAGCGAAGTAGCCAATCTTGCCCCGGATGATCATGCTCCGTTTGTGGGACTTTCAGCCTTTGCTCATAAGGGAGGAATTCACGTTTCTGCGGTTCAGCGTAATCCTTTGACTTATGAACATTTGCAACCAGAATTAATCGGCAATAAGCGCCGGATTGTGGTTTCTGACCAAGCGGGAATGAGTAATATTTTGGCAAAAGCGGAAAACTTTGGCATTGACCTGAATAAAAAAGATCCAAAATGTCGGCAGATTTTGGATAAGTTGAAAGAGTTGGAAAATCAGGGGTATCAATTTGAGGCAGCGGAAGCAAGTTTTGAATTGTTAATGCATGAAGCGGTAGGCGATCGCCAGAAATTTTTTGAAATTAAAGGCTTTCACGTCCATTGCGAACAACTCGAAGGCATGACCAATGTTCTGGCAACGGTTAAGGTTGGGGTTAATGGCAACAATATTTTAGAAGCGGCTGAAGGCAATGGTCCAGTTTCGGCCTTAGATGCAGCCCTGCGGAAGGCTTTAGTTAATTTTTATCCCGCTTTAGCGGACTTCCAACTCACGGATTATAAGGTCAGAATTCTGGATGGCAAAGCCGGAACTTCAGCCAAAACTCGGGTTTTAGTGGAATCAAGCAATGGTCAGCAACGCTGGACAACGGTGGGGGTTTCTACTAATATTATTGAAGCATCTTATCAAGCGGTGGTGGAAGGATTAGAATATGGGTTGATTCTGCAAAACCTAGTCAAGGAAGCGGTAACGATGTCTTAGGGGGTAAAAGCCATCGGGTTTCAGCAATGCCCACCTTTCTGTGCCGGTGGGCTAATCGCCTTTAGAAGTAGCAATGCCCACCTTTCTGTGCCGGTGGGCAATGCCCACCCTACTCCTCCTTTTTTTTTATTATTGTTTGTTTAGGGAATACCCACAGAGATGCTCACCCGCTTGTTTATAAGAGTTGATTATTGTTTGTTTAGGGAATACCAAACTTTTAAATCCGGGGAAAATCGTCATTTGAATTCTGTTAAATTCGGGAAAATATCCCCGAGTTGTTAAAATGTGGCTGACTTGTTCAGATCTCAAAAATGGGTTATTCACCTGATGACGGTTGCCCGGTTTGGGATCTATCTCTGGATAGAGAATAAATTAAGAGGGAGAATCACCAGAACAGTCAATTGTCAAACTGTCACAAATGCTCCGTGGGTTGCCAGGGACTGGAATAATAATAGAGTGATTCTTAATCGTCTAGGATTTTAGCCTTCATGCAGCGCTTAGAAAATTCCACTGCTTCTGAAATCAGTTTTTCTCAGGTTCCCGAAGATCCTCGCATCGAACTTTCCGTTGTGGAAAGGTTGGGAGAATGCCAGGAAAATTTATTACGAGTTTTAGTGGTCGCTTCAGGGGGTTGCACGGCGTTGAGTTTGTTGGCGTCGCCGATGGTGGGACAAATTGAGGCGGTGGATAGCAATCCGGCGCAATTGCATTTAGTGGAGTTGCGCCGTCAGGCATTGCTACATTTACCGTTATTTGACCAGATGGCGCTGATTGGGGCCGATCGCACCACGAGGGAGCGAGAACGACTGGACCTCTACAAAGAATTGCGGCCCTATCTTCCGGAAGCGACGTTATCTTTCTGGGATGCTCGACTCGAACAGATTGTCCAGGGAATCAATCAGGTGGGCCGATTTGAGACCCTGACGACCCAGTTATCGGCCCAATTTTCTGCTTTGGGGTTGGATCCGCTTCATGATCCAGCACAGAGTCTTGCTCATCCCGGGTGGCAAGATCTAGTTGAGTCGATTTTCACCCCCGAGGAATTGGTGAATATTTTTGGGGAAATTCCGGTGAAGGAGTGGCAGGGACTTTCATTTGGGGAGCATTTTGCTCAGAGGTTGGCGGTGGCCCTGAATAAGATGCCTCCCCAAGAAAATTATTTTATGACCCAACTGTTTGCCAACTCTTACGCTGAGGGGTTAAAAGGGGTCCCGGTTTATTTACAAGGTCTTGCCCAAGGGACGATTTTGGCCCTTGGTACTCACCGCCTAAAACTGCATAGCGGTCAGTTTTTAGAAAAAGTCGTGGAACTGGGTCAAGCGGGCGGATTTGACTTGATTTCTATGTCAAATTTCGGGGATGGGATGGCACCGGATGAGTTAACGGGGGCGATCGCCACAATCACGCAACAGTTAAATCCTGGTGGGGCGTTAATTGGACGCCGACTCAAGGGCAATTATGATTTAGGGGCGCTGATGGGCCAGTCATTGCAGGTGGATCGGGAATGGAGCGCTAGATTACTAGGGATGGAACGCTCTTATCTCTATGAAGAGGTGGTGGTGGGGTTTGCCTAATGATGTGGCGATCGCTGTTAGGTATGAACCTGTAGTTGACTGGGTGATGGGGGCCAGAAATTGTCTGCCCCTAGAAACCCTGGCCCCCGACTTAACCCACTCTGGACGGCTGTGAAGTCCGAGGTCCCTGCCCATAAACTCTTTTTAGTGAGGAAAATTCTCCTCAGTTCGATTGTTTTCTCACTGAAGCGAGATAAAATTGGGAGTGAACAAAAACTCACTTATTTGCATCTAAGACCAAGGCAACAGTCGTCGTTACATAAGGGTGAGAGAACTGCTGTGATTCCGCAAGAATTTTTAAAAGTGGTAACCGTCGAACGGGGCGTGTCGGACTCAGAAATTCAGGTATTATCTTATGCGCTTCATGGTGAATCGATCTCGGCGATCGCAATTAACCTGGGTATTCGACCTGAAGCGGTCCGCAAACGACTCGGTGAAGTGTACAAAAAATTTAAAATCGGGGGCGCTGGACCCGGTAAAATGGCCAAGTTACAACAAATTCTCGTCAGCGAATATCAGAACCATCAGTCTGGGATAACCTTGAACAGTAACGGACTCCATAATGGGTCTGCCTCTTGTGTTAAATCCATCTATGATTGGGGCGAGGCCCCGGATAGTTCGATTTTTTATGGGCGAAATCTGGAACTCGCCACTCTGGAACAGTGGATTTTAGAGCAAGAGTGCCGGGTGGTGTCCATTTTGGGGATGGCAGGGATAGGCAAAACTGCACTTTCAGTCAAACTAGCTCACCAAATCCAAAATCAATTTGATACGGTGTTATGGCGAAATTTGCATCACAGTCCGCTGCTGAGTGACCTCCTGGATAATCTACTCAAATTGCTCTACCCACATCAGGGCGCTTATGCGGTTCCGGAACTCCATGACAAAATCTCCCTACTCCTGGAATATTGTCGCCATCATCGCTGTTTATTAATTTTGGATGGTGTGGAAACCCTTTTACAAGGGGGTGAACTCTCGGGACAGTATCGGGACGGTTATGAAGACTATGGAGACTTTTTTAAACGACTGTCGTGCCAACCCCACAAGAGCTGTTTGCTGATGACCAGTTGGGAAAATCCCAAGGAAATCAGTTTACAAGAAGGGGATTATTTACCCGTTCGCTCTCTACAATTAATGGGTTTAAATGCCGAGGCATCTACTCAAATTTTAAAAGATAAAGGATTGATTGTAGAACCCGCTTGGGCTAATTTATTTGACCTATATCGAGGCAATCCTTTAGAACTGAAAATTGCAGCTCGGACGATTCAAGAATTATTTGGGGGCCAAGTTGCGGAATTTCTGAAACAGGGTACGTTAGTATTTGGGGAAATCGGGGAGTTGCTCGCCCAACAGTGCAGTCGCTTGTCTGGATTAGAAAAAGAAATTCTCTATTGGCTGGCGATCGAGCGTCAACCTCTATCCTTGGAGCGTCTACGTCAGACTATGTTGTTGCCGGTGCCGTTGCCGGAATTATTAGAAGCGGTGGCTTCTTTGGGACGGCGATCGCTGCTTGAAAAAACAGCCAACCCTGACTGTGCTTTGTTCTCCCTACCGCCGGTTTTGTTGGAATATGTAACCACCGCTTTGATGACTCAACTTTTTGATGAATTACAGGAGGTTTTTAATACCAAAAAACTAGAGAAATTTTTGCTATTCCGCAGCCATGCTCTTGTGCAACCGGAGGCAGAACCCCAGGTTCAACAAGAACAACTCTATCATATAATTACACCCCTGGGCGATCGCCTCCGACGCACGATTAGGAGTGAAAGTCGAATCGTTGATTATTTAACCCAAATTGACACCCTCTTGCAAGGAGAACCGAGCCTAGAAATTGGCTATAGCCGTGAAAATGTCAAGAGTCTCCTGAAATCCCTCCAACCGGAGAAAAAATAAGCGATCGCGCTTCACAGGAAACAGACAACCGACAACCCGCCAACCCCAAGACACAGAGAAGGGGGCAGCATCTCGCCTTGTTACCCGTCTATTTTTGTGTGATGCATCTACTTTCAGTTCCCGAACCAAGACATCGGGGAGGGCTAAGGTCCCATCCAGAGTCTGAGTTAAGCAGTTTCTCCCCAATCATGGCAAACAATTTGGGAAATTTGTGATAAACTACTTTAGTAGAGAAAAAACTCAACAATAAAAATCAAACCCAATTCCGTACCCATAGCAAGCGCCAAAGCGATCTCACCGCTCAAGAAGTTCGACTTCGACCCTCTGCGATCGCCCTGGTGATTGGTTGGCTATACAGTAGGAAGCCAATCTCGCCACTGACTGTTGTAGGTAGCCCCAACAAGTTTAATCATTCCCGAAATGTGGAGACTTTCTGACTCGGAAGAAAGCGCCTCCCACCTGACTCGGATCGATGCGATCGCCATCCCGGGCAAGCTTAACCGCAGGAATCGAGAATCAGATTAAAGGCCCTCCGGTATCCGAAATTAGGCGATTCGTAAAAAAAATCAAAAATAGACTTGCCAAAAGTAGCGTGCTACGATAAAAGATATAAAGTAGCTTTCCAACCGATTACCGAATCTAGGATTTTTCCGAACCGGCACTCAACTAATCTAAAGTTGGGGATTGCCGCTCAATCCAGATAGCGAAGATAGCGTGGCTCGACATTTTTGATAGTCGAGAACCGATGATCATTCCTCCCCTTGACCTAGAATATCGGCTAGAGCAAAAAGAAAGGACTTTCCAATGGTTCAAAACGTTTCCTTAGCTTCAGGGGGTTTACAAAAACCCGGCAAATCTCCGAATTATATACCCTGTTCGGCAGGAAGTGTGTCAAGGCCGATGCCAAACCGACTCGACTCGACGGTCTAACGAACTTGACTAGCTGAAACTCATGGTAAAAAATGCCGGCACTTTTTTAAAAAGGTCTGGAAGCGGGAATCCCCAACTTCGCGCTGGAACGGCATAGCCGTCTAGCAAAAATCCACCGTCAACTCTACGAGGATGGCGAATAAAACCTTGCGAAGTATGGTAAAAAGATTGGAAAGCAATTGTATGTTGTTAGAAGTTTTTGGAAAATTAAAGAGGTATTATGACCCAGCAGGTTTGTCACTCGATGGATAAATTACAGCGTCAGGTGCGATCGTTAGTAGAATCAAAAATCCTCAAGCCCACAGATAGCCTCTGGAAAATCGCCTTTCTCTATGGAGATGAATGGGCGTACTGGAAAAAAGAATTACTTGAATTTGGCTTTTCAATGAAAGATCCAGTGGTTCACCTGTTAGCGGTAGAAACCTGGGAAGAAGACGACTAGAAACTTATAAATCAGGATAACCGGAAAAAAACAGAGGAGCGATCGCCTGATCCGTTATCGTTTAGCCCAGCTAAAGCTGAGGGTTTTCGCTCATCTGTCCTCCCGAACCGCCCTATTTATAAGCACTGGGATAAAGCCCTCGCTAGTTCGGCAGCGGTTTGATAGCGATCGCTCGGTTTGGATTCGGTCGCCTTTTCAATCGTCTCTCGGACTTGCGGAGTAATGCGCGGATCACCTTTGAGGTTAAACCCATAGCCCGAACCGCGAAGCTCAAAAAACTTCTGAGGACTCTCCCCAGTCAGTAAAAAAATCAAGGTTGCACCGATCGCATAAAGATCCGACTGAGTTAATGGCTCACCTCGGTTCTGTTCCGGTGCCGTATAATCTGGTGCGCCAATGCAAGTACCCAAGGGCGTGCCAATTTCCTTAACCGCCCCAAAATCCAGGACGATAATTCGATTATCCACAGCCCGCACCATCAAATTAGCTGGTTTGATATCCCGGTGAACAATGGGCGGACTTTGGCCATGAATATACTCCAATACCTCACAAGTTTGAATCATCCAATCGATCGCCTGGGATAAGACAACCGGACCACGCTGATAAACCCGCTGTTCTAAATCCTGACCGTGGATCATCGCCATTACCAGATATTTTTTGCCCTCATCCACAAAAAAATCATAAAACTGCGGTACTCCGGGATGATTCAACCCCTTGAGGATCCGTGCTTCCCGCTCAAATAACTCCCTTGCCTTGGGAATGCGGGTCATATCCGCATTCATTTCCTTTAACACCAACATTTTAGGCCGGGGATTGTTTTCCTCCGGAGGAACGAATGCTAAATAAGTCGTCCCCATTCCCCCTTGACCCAAAGTTTTCAAAATTTGATACTCTCGGATCTGACGTTCCACATGAATCGGCGCGCCGCAGTGAATGCAAAACAGGGTATCGGGGGGATTATTGGCATGAGTGCAAACCGGGGCCACCGGGGCTGTCGGGGCTGCCGGGGCCGCCCGAGAAACGGAGGGTTCCAGGATAAACTTTAACAGTGGACCTCCTCGGGCTAACTGAATCAGCGCCCCATGACTGAGGCGTGATCGCTCTACCGGGTGACCATTGACAAACGTGCCATTGGTCCCATAATTGATCAACTGCCAGACTGTGCCGTGAGTGCTATCCTGGGTCAGATGTAACTCCAAATGCAGGCGAGACACGACCGGATCATCAAGCACTAGATCATTCTGTTCCGGCGATCGGCCAATGCGAATCACATCAGGATTGTCAAACCGCCACTGTTTAATCGGAGAATTCGTGTCGTCTACCAAAACCAGAGTAACCACTTCGGCAACTCCTCGAAACATCATAGAAACTTAGTCTTAAACCTGATCGAAGCAGAATCTACAGGCGTACCGAAAGCCAAAACCCCGGCTTTCGGTACGCGGGGATTTACCGTTCCCCGACCAGAACACGGACGGCGATCGCTGTAATATTATCGTGACCGTTATATTGATTCCCTAACTCAATTAACGCCTTAACCCCAGGTTCTAACGGCATTTCTGCATTCAGGAGGGGTTCGACATGAGTCAAATAGTGAGTCTCTAACAAATCATTATCCGTCAGACCATCAGAAGCCAGAATCAATAAAGTATCTTCCTCTATCTTCAAAAACTTCACATCGGGGCTGACAAAATCCTCATTGCGAGGCCCCAGCGCCTGGGTGAGTTGGTAGGCATCGGGACGCAAGTAGGCCGTTTCCGGATCCACACCGCGCTGAATTTCCCGTTGCCCCACTTCATGATCCACCGTAACTTGCTGCAATCCCTGAGTGCGAGTAAAGCGATAGAGACGACTATCTCCCACATGGGCAACTGCGACATTCTGATCTTCAACTAACACCATCACCAGGGTTGTCCCCATCCGCCCACTGCCCCCGCGTTGTTCCGCTTGGTTGAGGTCATAAATCGCCTGATTTGCAAACAGAACCCCGGTGGAAATGACATCTTTATCTGGTAAGCTATTCTGCCAATGGCGATGGAAATATTCCCGCAGCTTTTCCACCGCTAAGGCACTGGCGATTTCCCCGCCTTCATGTCCCCCCATGCCATCACAAAGAATGTAAAGTCCCTTGTGCTGGGTTGAAAACGCTCTCGCACCTTGACGCTGCTTGACTTGGGTTTCAATGCCAAAATCGTCTTCGTTATGGGTGCGTTGCCGTCCAATATCTGTCTGTCCTGATGCTTCGAGGCTTTCTAACAGAATCGGCATGACCATTGTCGGACTATCGTCCATCTCCAGGTTATCTGAAATTGCTCCAAGGTAAATCGGGTCAGATTGGGGGTCAGGGATGATTTCCGGTTGGAGTTTAGATTGTAGGGTTTCTAGGCGCGATCGCAGTCCTTCCAAACTGCCCAACTCCGCCTCGGCTAATTCCGTCACCACCTGTTGTAACTCAGCAATCTCATCCTCTTCTGTCTCGGTTGTCAGTTGCGCTGAACTCAAGAGAGTTTGCCAAAACTGCCCCACTGCGGTGAAAGTCGGGGTTACATCGGGCAAGTCGAGATACAGGCGTTGCAGAGACAAAATGTGGTCTTCTACATCCAGGCGAAGATTTTGCGGTTCCAGTAAACTTTGCCGACAATGCCACGGTTCTAATGCAGTCCAGAGTTCCGTCACTTCCTGCAACCAATGGACAATTTGGGAGGGCAGGATCGGGTTCGTCTGGACATATTCAATCAGGGCCGGTTGGGTGGAACGGTCTTCTAAGAGGAGGACCCGGCAATCGTCCCAGTGCCATGCATCATGGATAGCTGGAACCATCGAGTAAAATTGGGAGTGGAGGGCCAGATACGCTTTGGCGATCGCCGGAATTGCCAGGGCGATCGCCGGAGTGGGATTATCCATGCGATCGGGGATTTCTACAGGGTGAGAACTCAAGGCGAATAGGGGAGATTGTTGCAAGGGAATGCAATCGAGTACCTTGACCTGAATTTCCCCCGGGTTGAGTTGATTTAAGGGCAAATCGTCCAAGAGTTGATAGCGTTCCTCTGGGTCTAAAAAGGATCCCGCAGGCAGAATCTCGTCGGTTTCGTCGGTTTCCTCTGGGATTTCTAATGCTGTTGCCGCAGGGATGTCCACTTCGGAGGGTTCTTCAGAAATCGGAGTCTCAGGAATATCCAGGTCCGTCTGTTCTATTGCCGGTTCTGTCTCCTCTGAGGATTCCTCCAGGGTGGCGACTTCTGGGGTTTCTACTTCTGCCTCAATCTCCAGGGTTTCCGAGGGTTCTGCACTTTCTTGGATTTGTTCCACCACTTCCGACAGACTGGCGATGGTATCAATTTCGGAAGTCTCAGAGGAAGTCTCAGAGGCGATCGCCTCGGGGAGTTCTTCCTCTGTCCCTACCTCGGGTTCCATCTCCGATTCCTCCGGGATATCAGTTTCTATGGGTTCCGAAACTGACCCCACAGCCATTTCCACCGTCGGCATTGCTGCCACGGATATGGATTCCTCAACCGCTGAAGCATCAACCGCTTCGGCAACATCCACACCCTCGGGTACTCGTTGGCGATCGACGATCGCCAGCCAAATTTGCCCCGTGATCGCACCGCAATTATGGCAGTTTAAATCACTGGCAAGCACCGGCACTCCACATTCCCCACAGGATTTATGGGTTAGGGACATCCCACATTTTTGACAAAACTTGTGGGAGTTTGGGTTCTCGAAATGGCATTTAGGGCAGACAAGCATAGTAATATTCCAGTTCAGAAATTTAAGAGTTTTAATCAACCCGGATTTTTAACGATCGCATCTTAATTTAGGATAAGCTGTTCACCATTGAAATTGTGTCCTCAACAGCGAGCAAGATGCTCGCACTCCAACGGTTTCCCAATTTTCTAGCCTCAAGAGGGTTTGGAGACCCTACCCCTACATCAGATCAGAGGGTTTGGAGACCCTACCCCTACATGAAACAACGATTTTTCGTCATTAAATTTACCACCTTAACATGGCTAGTTTTTATAGACTTGTTCAGCGGTTTTCCTAAAAAACTCCCCTTGCAGTAACCTTAAAATGCTTGGATCCATTCCTTGACCTCGTATTCGGTCCAAATCCCATTTTTCCAATATGGGTCACCCTCGACTGCCAAGCGGACGGTTTGTTCATCGGGGGCTTCATAAATCCCAAACAATTTGGTAATATCTTGGGTAGGACCCAGGGTAATCACCAAACCGGCTGCTTTTTGGGCGGTAATTCCATCCAGATGGGCTTGTCGATAAGGGGCGCGTTTTTCCAGAACATCTTCGCAGTAGCTGCCCCACATCACATACTTTGGCATCGTTTAATTTGGGAAAGTAGAGGTTGACAAATGATACCCAATCCGGTTGTCAAAGAACTGTTCTCTCTTGTAGCCTAACCGCAATTGTAGTGTGGGCACTGCCCACCTACAGGAGTAAGGTGGGCAGTGCCCACCCTACAATATATTGCTGCGTAAGTCTGTTCTCTCTTGTAGCCTAACCGCAATTGTAGGGTGGGCACTGCCCACCTACAGGAGTAAGGTGGGCAGTGCCCACCCTACAATATATTGCTGCGTAAGTCCTGTTAGAGTCAGTTGACAAATGGATCGTTATATCCCCAGGAATAGGGAAGTCTAACAGAAGGTCGGGAGTATGAACCCCCGACGGTTGGTTTTGGGGAATATGCCCCCGGGAATAGAGCCGATTAGCTTCGCAAACTCACGGCAAACTGGCTGACTAAGGCATCCCGAACCTTTTGATGGGCTGGTTCTATCTCGTCATCGGTGAGGGTGCGATCGCTGGCCCGATATACCAAGCGAAAGGCTAAACTCCGTTGTCCTTCCGGCACATTCTGTCCCCGATAATCATCAAACAGTTGCACGGACTCCAATAAAGACCCAGCAGATTGACTCATCACCCCAGTGAGATCACCCACAGCAACCTCAACCGGCGCATAGAAAGCCAAATCCCGGTCTGATGACGGATAGGAGGAGTAAGCGCTAAACTTACGTCCGAATGTATCTTTTGTGAGAATATCCAAAATGGGTTGTAACTCCATCTGGAAGATATACACTTCATCAGGTAATTCTCGGTCTTGACGGAGTTGGGGATGGAGTTGTCCGAAGACCCCGACTGCCCGGTCCTGCAACCACAGGGAAGCAGTTCGTCCCGGGTGTAACAGGGTGGGATAGGCAGCGGATTCAGGACGATAGGAAATCTCCAGTCCGAGGCGATCGCAGACACTTTCCAGAATCCCTTTCGCCTCATACCAGGACATCGGCTGTTCCCGACCACTGCGGACCCAGCGGCCTACGGTCGAGTCACCGCCAAGAATTCCGGCTACTGCCTCTTGTTCCTTCAGTCCTGCACTATCTTTCCAGAATGTGCGACCCAGTTCAAACCCATTCAGAGGACCATTCCCTTGGGCTAAATTATACTGAAATGCATCAATTGCCCCCGTGAGCATTTCCGTCCGTAAGGCTGAATATTCGGCAAACAGGGGATTGGCTAAAGCAATTTGATTCTCCTGTTCGGCTTTGACTAACGAGTAATGCATCAGTTCCGTTAAACCGGCGCTGCGGAAGGCCGATCGCAAATCTCGCCTTGCCTGTTGTTCTGGTCCAAGCTGACCGGCAGCACTTTGCGTCGGTAAAGTTTCGCAGAACTTGTCATACCCATAAAGACGGGCAATTTCTTCGATTAAATCAATTTCCCGTTCCAAGTCGCGAGCCCGATAGGGCGGCACTTGCACCGACCAGACTTGACCGGGGGTAGTCTCTGTGAGGGTACATCCCAAGGCGGTGAAAATCGGTTCGATATCCGTTGCTTGTAATTCTCCGGTGCCTTCCCCAGCTTTCACAGGTCCGAGAACCTGATTAACGCGATCGCGGCGCAGTTCTATGGATTGGACTGCACCCCCGACGCGCAATTCTTCCGGACGAGCATCGGCAATTTTTTGATAGACGGGGGTACCGCCTGCGAGTTCGTGGAACAGGG
The DNA here is from genome assembly GCF_017313335.1 of Phormidium pseudopriestleyi FRX01. Classification (GTDB taxonomy): domain Bacteria; phylum Cyanobacteriota; class Cyanobacteriia; order Cyanobacteriales; family Laspinemataceae; genus Laspinema; species Laspinema pseudopriestleyi. Next base: position 16,594 of record NZ_JAFLQW010000273.1, read on the forward strand.
CGATCGCGCGATCGCAGGCCGTTTCTAACCCAGCATAATTCACCCCCCGTTCATACCGCGCCGAGGACTCCGTGCGTAACCCCACAGCGCGAGACGATCGCCGCACTGCTGGCGGGTCAAACAACGCTGCCTCTAAAATTAAATTCTCAGTCCCTTCATAAACTTCAGTTTCTTCCCCACCCATCACCCCAGCAATTGCCACCGGCTGATTATTCGCCGTAATCAAGAGATTTTGGGCTTGCAGAGTGCGGGTTTGACCGTCCAGGGTTTTGAAAGTTTCCCCAGATTGGGCAAACCGGACGCCGAGAGTGAGGGAATCTCCTCCGGCGAGGGTTTGGAGGCGATCGCGATCGAAAGCGTGTAACGGCTGTCCCCATTCCAACAGAATGTAATTGGTGACATCCACCACATTATTAATTGGGCGCACCCCGGAAGCTTGGAGACGTTGCTGCAACCACAGGGGAGAAGGAGCAATTTTGACCCCAGTGATTTCCGTGCCAATATAGGCAGGACAGGCTTTGGATTCGT
>NZ_JAFLQW010000126.1 GCF_017313335.1 Phormidium pseudopriestleyi FRX01
CACTAGGGGTTATGCTTTCGCCTCAGCATCTGAGGGGTAGGTTTTGCACCTACTTGTGTAATCAGTTGTCAGGCTTAGGAAGCCTGCTAACCGTCCCTGAGTATTGCTACCCATTTAGGTTAAACGAAACGCACGCACAGGATAATTCTATCCTTTGGCGTTATAATAATAGTTATTCAAAAAACTTGAATAGAAGAAGGAAGAGATTAATATGGAAAGTCAAATCAAAAGTGATGAAGACTTTATCAGGCTGGCGATCGCCAAAGCAATGGAAGGAGTCAACCAAGGGGAATCCCCATTCGGCGCTTGTATCGTCAAAGGCGGTGAAGTAGTTAGCTGTGTGCATAACATCTGTAACAGTAGCGTCGATGCCACAGCCCATGCCGAAGTCCATGCCATTCGGGATGCCTCGAAGAAATTAAATACCCTGGACCTATCCGGTTGTGTGATTTATAGCACTTGCGAACCTTGTCCGATGTGTTTTACCGCTGCTTATTGGGCTAAACTCGATAAAATTGTGTTCGGGGCTCGGATAGCAGATGCCTGTGCGATCGGATTTACTCAACTCAACCTTTCCTGTCAAGAATTGAAACCATTTGGCAGTCAGGTGAAATTAGTCGGAGATGTTTTGAAAGAAGAAAGTTTAAACCTATTTCAACATTGGGTCTTGTTGAATTCCTAATCGCAGTGATGGGCAAAATTTCATTCAGGGAACTCCAAAAAATAAAATAGCCTATAAACCCGTCAACGGTGCGCCTACAGGGACTAAGCCTGCCTAGGCTTCTGTGAAGAGTAAAGTCTTTATAACGGTTCCCGGACTCATTCGCGTACTTTTCAAAGCCCCCTTCGACCCTTCGGCGGGGGTTTGGGGTGAGGGCTGTACCTTATGGATATGAGAAACGCTATATAACGGTGAGAACCGCTATAAAATTCATCCGCCCATTTCCTGCAATTTTAACACAAAATCCAGTCTTTTATCTCAAAAACAGTGCGAAATTATATCATAATTTCACACTGTTTTAAGTTTAATTTCTCGCTTTAATAAACGAATAATATCGAAGTTAATTGTATTTATAATTAAATTTAATCTATAATTTTCTTTTTCTAGCCTAAAAAAAGCATTTTACATGATATAATTCATTGAATTCAGTGTATTCAGGGTGTTCAGGGTGTTCAAAATGACCATTTCACTCGCAGAAATTTTTGACGAATCGTATTACCTCGCTCAAAATCCCGATGTTGTAGAAGCTGTCAACCAGGGTGGATTTAGTAGCGCCTTTCAACACTATCAAATTTTAGGGGCATCAGAAGAACGCGCTCCAAGTTATTTATTTGATCCCCAATACTATGCTCAACAAAATCCCGATGTAGTTGCAGCAGTTGAACAAGGAGAATTTCGCAGTCTGGTCCAACATTTTATAGAAGTAGGTGCGATTGAAAGGCGGGCATCGACTTTCTTATTTAGTGATAGTTTTTATGAAACGCGCTATCCTGATGTGGTCACCGCAGTTCAGCAAAATCAGTTTAGTAGCACGTTTGATCACTTCCTGAAATTTGGGGAACAGGAAGGGCGCTGGCCGATGGCCTTGTTTAACCCGAGGGTTTATCTCGATCGCAATGCGGATATTGCTGCTGCCGTAGAACAAGGACAATATAGAAGTGCATTTGCTCATTTTGCTCAACTCGGAATCCAAGAAAACCGAGAGTTCTCTCAATTCGTCAGTCTCGATTACTATCGCAGCACCTATGCCACTCAATTAACCCAGTTTTATCGCACCACCAGTCTCGAAGAAGTGAGCTTCGCTCAAACCTTCAATCACTTACAAGAAATTGGCTTACCCCAAGGACTGAACCCTTCTCCCTTTGTTGATGTAGAGTATATCCGCAACAACTACTCTACCCAATTAACGAGTTTTTATCAAACCGTTCAAGTTACCGAAATCTCGTTTACTCAGACCTTTGACTACTTTACCGGGGTTGGACTCCAACAGGGACTCAACCCATCGCCGCTGATTGAGTTAACCAGCTATCGCAGTAATTATTCAACTGAACTGACTAGCTTTTATGGGGTTCAGTCCATTAATGAAGTCAGCTTTAACCAGACTTACAATTATCTCACCACCATTGGATTAGAGCAAGGATTTAATCCTTCTCCCTTGGTCGATTTGGACTATTATCGCAGTACCTACGGTTCTCAAATGGCTGGTTTCTACGGGGTGGAATCTGTAGAGTCCATTAGCTTTACCCAAACCTACAACTATTTGAGTAGTGTCGGTTTGCAACAGGGATTCAATCCATCAGAGTTTATCGACTTAAAGTTTTATCGGCAAACTTACGCCGCTGAGATTACAAGTTTTTATTCGGTCCAATCCATTGAGCAAGTTAGCTTTACCCAAACCTTTAGTCATTTCAGCAGCCAAGGATTAGAGCAAGGATTGAGTCCGAATCCTTTAATTGACTTAGGGTATGTTCGCAATCGGTATGCATCTGAACTGGTCAGTTTTTATTCGGTCCAATCCATTGAGCAAGTTAGCTTTACCCAAACCTACACCTACATCACCACCGAGGGGATAGCCAACGGACTGAACACCTCGGCATTCGTTGATTTTGAATATTATCGCAACACTTACGCCGCAGAAATCACCAGCTTTTATGGTGCCCAATCCATTACTGAAGTAAGTGCGACCCAAATTTACAGCCATTTGAATGCTGTCGGATTACAGCAAGGACTCCAGACTTCAGAATTTGTTGATTTAGACTTCTACCGGCGCGCTTATGCGGCTGAAATTACCCAGTTTTATGGCGTCAACTCCATCGAGCAAGTGGGGGTCGCGGATATTTATAGCTTCGCCTTGGGGAGTGGTCTTGAGCAGGGGTTTAGCCTGTCTTCAACCATCGATATTCAGTATTTTCGGAATACCTATGCCCGAGAACTGATTACCTTTTATGACGCACGCACCATTCAAGAAATCAGTATGGGTCAGACGTTCGAGTATATTACGACCGTCGGCATTGAGCAGGGGTTAAATACCTCTGAGTTTGTCGATGTTGAATATTATCGCAGCACTTATGCTGAGGAACTCACCAGCTTCTATGGTGTGCAATCAATGACGCAAGTCACCTATCGTCAAACGTTTGAACACTTAATTAATGTTGGCATTCAAAGTGGATTGAACACCTCAGCCTTAGTTAATATTGAGGAGTATCGCTCTCGGTTTAGTCAGCAGATTATCGACTTTTATAAGGTTGAAAGCATCACCCAGGTTACTAATGAGCAAATTCAGATATATATTGCGATTGGTGGCCGAAATCAAAGCTTATCTGGTGAAATTAGTGGAACGGCCTGGAATGACCTGAATGAGAATGGCATTCGAGATGGGGAATTTGTTCAAGGAGATGAGCCGGATGTAATTTTTGTGATTGACGTTTCGGGAAGTGTCAATGGCCGATTCCGAGGCAGTCCTGTGGGCGATCGCAATAACAATGGCTTCTCTGATCGGATTATGGATGCCCAGATTGCTGGATTTACCGCTCTGAATCAAGAGTTAATTAACTTAGGATTTGGTGAGACCGCTAATGTCGGTATTGTGGTATTTGGTACTGATGCAACCCCGGTTAATATGAATCCATTTATTGCCGGGGGACAACTCACCACGAACCCCTCTGCCGATGAAAATGAAAATGGAATTCGCGATATTGAAGAGATTTTAGGGGGTCTGGATGTTAACGCTTTTGGAGTGGGATTCTGGACCAATTATCAAGCGGCATTACGGGAATCTGGCCAAACATTAGAGTGGTTAAATACGACACCGGAAGATGCGAACATTATTTTCTTATCCGATGGGGTGCATAATGGATTGCCGTTTAATCAGGAAATTTTTAACTTACGCAACCAGGGGGTAAACTTACAAGCATTCGGTGTGGGTGCGGGGGCTAGTTTAGAAAATTTGGCGGCTATTGATCCTGGAGCCCAAATTTTCACCAGCACCGATGAATTGTTAAATGTATTTACCAATCTGAATCCCGGAAATGAGGGTTCGGGATTTGAACCGGGTTTACGCGGGGTACCAATCTATCTCGACCTCAATAATAATGGGGTTTCAGACCCGGGTGAACCCATTACGGTGACTAATGGAGATGGAGATTATCGCTTTAGTGGTTTACCCGGAGGAACTTATGTTGTCCGGGAGTTAATCACTCCCGGTAAAATCTCCACCTTTCCAGAAAATGCGAGTTATTTAGTTGAGATAGGACTCGGAGAACAAGTTGAAGGTTTAGATTTTGGGGGTTTATTAAGAGAGGGTTCGACCCTATCAGGTTCCGTCTGGAATGATGCGAATGGTAACGGAGTCCGTGATCCGGGTTTGATAGTTGGTGTCGGGAATCTGATTGATGTAGTGTTAGCAGTTGATGTTTCCGAAAGTAGCCTCAATATTTTTGAAGGTGCTCAGGTTGGGGACGTGAATGGAGATGGTCGGGCTAACACGATCCTTGATGTACAACTGGCTAGTTTGATTCAGTTGAATCAATCGATCATTGACCTGGGTCTGGGAGACTCAGTGAATCTAGCCGTCGTGCCGTTTGGTGACACGAGTACAATCCTGAATATGGATCGATTACTAAGGGATTTTCTACCGACCATAACTGCCCGTACTGACCGAAATGGAAATGGCATTTCTGATGTCGAAGAAATTCTCCGAACCCTGAGCTTTGAGTCCTACAATCTCGGATCCGGAACTGATTTTGACTCCGCGTTATTGGCGGCTGACTTGGTTTTCGGGAACTCGGGAACGTCCCCCGGTAACGGCACCATTATTTTAATGACGGATGGAGGAGATGACAGTTTTGATTTCTTAGATCGCGCTGAAGGATTGAAACAATCTGAGGTGAATCTGCGAGCCTTTGGTGTCGGGCCCAATGCCTCCCTCGCGACTTTGCAGGCGATCGATGACCAGGCTCAAGTGTTTACGGAAGCGGATGAGTTACTGGCTTACTTTAGCGGAACGACGACAGCCGCGACGACGACAGAACCTAACTTACTCGTCACTGAATTTGGGCTGGTAAATGTCCCGGTTTATCTGGACTTGAATGAAAATCGAATTTTCGATGCCGATGAACCGATCGCCTTCACCAATGAATTTGGGGAGTTTAGTTTTACTAACGTCTTGCCGGAAACCTATAGTGTTCTCCCAATTGTTCCACCGGGTTTTGCTTCTACCTTTGCAGAGTTCGGGTATGAAATAACTGTGGGGGCTAATCAAACTCTGAGTGGGATAGATTTTGGGGTTCTGCCTGTAGGTTGAGACCTCGAACGCCACCCTACAGCTATCAAAGCTGTCCCTGTTCTCTATCTCAGGAGATAGAGAACAGGGACAGCCCGATTGATCGCCGGTTTAAATTGTTACCCTCAGCCATAATCAAACATCAGGCAGCAACTGAGGCTTGAGGACGGGCAAAAATCATCCGACCCGCAGCCGTTTGTAAAGAAGAAGTCACGACCACTCGCAACTGGTCACCGATATGTTTGCGGCCTTCTTCGACAACCACCATTGTGCCATCGTCTAAATATCCAACGCCCTGGGCCTCTTCCTTGCCTTCTTTGAGAATTTTCAGGTCGAGACTGTCTCCAGGGAGATACACCGGACGAACGGCCTGGGTCAAGTCGTTAATATTCAGAACTAACACCTTTTGCACCGTGGCGACTTTGGACAAATTGTAGTCATTGGTGAGCAGGGTGGCATTAATTTCTTGGGCCAACCGGACCAATTTAGCATCCACGGTTTGCAGGTCCTCATAGTCCGCCGGATGGATGACAATGCGTTCGGCATAGCTTTCCTTAATCCGGTTGAGGACATCGAGTCCCCGACGACCCCGGACCCGTTTTTGGTCGTTGGAGGCATCGGCGACCATTTGCAATTCCTGTAATACGAACTGGGGAACCAAGATTTGTCCTTCTAAAAACCCGGTGGCGAGGAGGGTCTCCACCCGACCATCGATAATGCAGCTAGTGTCAAGAACTTTTGTCGCCGCCGATTTCAAGGTCCCTTCAGCAACTAACATGGATTCGAGACTGCTGGGATTAATCAGGCGCAGGAATGCGCGACCGTGAGCATCGGCGAGGGTGACGCCCAAAAAGGCAAACATCAAGCTACCGAGGATGGCGGCGAGGGGTTTGATGAACCCAAATTCCCGGGGAATCGGAAGCAAGAACACGGGGGCCAGCATTAAGTTGGCAACCAGGAGTCCCATGACTAGACCGATCGCCCGAGTAATCAGCATATCAATGGGCATTTGCCGAACTTGCTTTTCCATCCGTCGGTAGGTGGTTTGCACCGCTAGACCGACTGCACAGCCCACCAAGGCGGCAAACCCGGTGGTGACCGATCGCAACCCATCGAGATTGGTAACCTGGGCGATCGCCGAGGAGGGAAGCAGTTCTATGCTGTAAAAACCGATCCCCGCCGCTGCTAGAATGAATGAGAGAATGATGATTGCATTAAGCATGATTGATCAACTCAAAAGAGTAAGGTTTCAACTCAAGGTTGTCCATGCCGGTAACCCATTTTCAGGGATGTTTTCCCGACATTTTTTGAAGACTGCTGTATCGAGTTGATTGTAGAAAGACATCTTGATTATACTATTAAGTTTTCTGGTCTTCTACAGTTTGGACTCTCTCCATCTTAAGTCAGTCCACAGAGGGATATGCAGTTCCACCCAGAATTTAAGGCATCTATAGTGGCTACACCATCGACTGAATCAACGATCCCGGAGATTCCCCGGTCTGCTTATCTGCATATTCCGTTTTGTCGTCGTCGCTGTTTTTATTGCGATTTTCCGGTGTCTGTGGTGGGCGATCGCAAGCAGGGCGAGGACTCGGGAACGATTGTAGAGTATGTGAATTGGCTGATTGCTGAAATTGACAGCAGTCCAGTTTGGGGTCCGCCCCTGTCCACGGTGTTTTTTGGAGGGGGTACGCCGTCCCTGTTATCTGTATCCCAGTTAAGTCGAATTTTGGCAACTCTCGATCGCCGGTTTGGAATTGCTGCTGATGCAGAAATTTCGATTGAGATGGATCCGGGGACCTTTGACCGGGACCACCTGGCGGGATATTGCCATACTGGAATTAATCGGGTGAGTATGGGAGTCCAGGCGTTTCAGGATGAATTGTTGGCCCAATGTGGGCGATCGCACCGGACGAGCGATATTTTTACTGCCGTTGAAGTGATTGGCGAGGTGGGAATCGAGAACTTTAGTCTCGATTTGATTTCAGGATTGCCTCAGCAAACCTTAGAACAGTGGCAAGACTCCCTGAATCAGGCAGTCGCCCTCAATCCGGCGCATATTTCTAGTTATGACTTGATTGTAGAACCCGGGACTGCTTTTTCTCGGACTTATCAACCGGGGGTTTCTCCGTTACCCACGGATGAGATTAGCGCCCAAATGTATCGGGTTGCCGTGGAGACCCTCACGGCAGCGGGGTATGAACATTATGAAGTCTCGAATTATGCGCGATCGGGCTATCAGTGTCGGCATAATCGGGTGTATTGGGAAAATCGTCCTTGCTATGGATTTGGCATGGGGGCGGCGAGTTATGTGGGGGGCCAGCGGTTCACTCGTCCGCGTACCAGGCGGGAGTATTATGCTTGGGTACAAGAGTGGCAAGGTAATGGGGGGGTCTTCCCTATCCCAGAAACGTCTGAGGATGAGGTGTTGTTAGAAACATTGATGTTGGGATTGCGGTTAGCGGATGGGATTGATATTGCTCGTTTCACTCAGCAGTTTGGGGGCGATCGCCTCCAACAGCTTTGGCAGTGTCTCCTCCCCTATTATCGCCAAGGTTGGGTTAACGTTCATTCCCTTTCGGAAGGGCGATATTTTGGCCCCAATCTGCCCTCATCCGGTGCCATCCGACTCTCGGATCCCGAAGGATTTTTATTTTCTAATACTATTTTAGCCACTATTTTTGAAGCCCTAGAAAAATAAAAGGACTTCGACCATCGGAAATTTACTTCTAAAGGGGTATATCTTTAGGAATAAGTATAAATATTCTCCGTAATCCTACGGGCCCCAAATAGTCCAGGATAAACCTAAAATCGCTCCAACCCGGAACGATTCAGGGATTTTACTGCCATTGCTTCATATTACTTTCAAGAACTCTCCCATCAAGTTTATTGAAACTTTATATAAGGCTTGAATCTTGGCCTATAAATCATGTAAAAGATTCTACCATCAGATAGAGAGACAATTCAGAATCTCCGTGCAAATAATATACCTAGAAGGACAGGGCAGATTACTAGGTGAGACATTTAAGCCATTGTCATGACCCCGAAACCGGGGTGTTCTGATACTTATATTGGCAAATTTTACCCCTTGTCCAAAAGGCAGATTTTAATGGGCGATCGCCTTGCAGCCATAAGGGTTTAGTGACAACAAGACATGAGGTTGACTCGGCTCAATCGACGGATCTATCTGTGTTTAAATATAACACCTTTTTTCATTGAAAGACTGAATCAATACTCGAATCTAATCATTTTAATCAGCTAAAGGCAAAATACCAGGGCGATTCCTAATTCAATTTAATTTTAATTTATACCCCAGTAACTTATGAATACCGTTGATTTAACAGTAGCAATTCCCACCTATAATGGTGAAACCCGTTTAAGTGATGTTCTCGATCGCCTGCGATCGCAAGTGGGAACCGAAGAGTTTTCTTGGGAAATCATTGTCGTCGATAACAATAGCAGCGATCGCACCGCCGCCTTAGTCAGAAAATATCAGGAAACCTGGCCCTCTGCCTATCCCTTACGATATTGTTTTGCCCCGGAACAGGGGGCAGCTTTTGCCAGACAGCGGGCGGTAGAAAAAGCCCAGGGGGAGTTAATCGGGTTTTTGGATGATGACAACTTGCCCGAACCTGACTGGGTAGCTGCTGCATATCAATTTGGAAAAATTCATCCAGAAGTCGGGGCATTTGGCAGCCAAATTCACGGGCTGTTTTATGAAAAGAACGCCGAAGACAAACTGCCTACAAATTTCAAGAGAATTGCTTGTTTTTTAGCGATTGTAGAACGAGGAAATAGCCCGCGCCTGTATGACCCGAAGCATAAAATATTACCCCCTGGGGCGGGATTAGTGGTTCGGAAAAAAGTCTGGTTAGAATCGGTTCCCAATCGGTTAGTTTTAAATCACACCGGGAAAGAAGCAGGATTAGCTAGTGAAGATTTAGAAGTTTTATTGCATATTCAAAAAGCCGGGTGGGAGATTTGGTATAATCCCGCAATGGTCGTTTACCATAAAATTCCCAACAAGCGGTTAGAACCGGAATATTTGAAACTGCTGGTGCGTTGTGTGGGATTGAGTCGTCATCGCCTGCGGATGATGACTTTAAATAGTTGGCAAAGACCTTTAGCATTTCCGGCGTATTTAGCCAATGATTTGCGCCGCTTGGTGTTACATGGGATTCGACATGGAATTGCCATTAAAGATGATACGGCAGCCACTTGTGAACGAGAGTTTTTGACCAGTACCTTAATGAGTCCGCTGTTTTTGCTGAAACACCAAGGGTTTAAGTCAGCCGAAACCAGTAGCGATCGCCCTTCAGAGATTCCCAATCAAACCTCCCTAGAAGAGTTGACGGAAGCTTTTGAAGAACAACGGTTTCGCCTTCATTCTCAAGGGGTGTATCCCCTCAATGCTAAGGCAGGCGATCGCCCGCATACAGAGATTTTATTGCGATTGGAAGATCCCGATGGCGAACTGTTACTACCCAATCAGTTTATGCCCGTAGCAAAACGGTATAATCTGATGCGGACAATTGACCGATGGACGATCCGAAAACTTTGTAGTCAAATTGCTGAAGCCGGGGACCCGTTCCCCGAGGGTCTGTATGAAATAAATCTGTCCGAATCCAGTCTGTGCGATCGCTATTTAATTGATTTTCTAGTTCAGGAATTAGCCTTTTATAAAATCCCCCCTGAACTGTTATGTTTTTGCATTCCTGAAACCGTGGCAATTAGCCATTTACCGCGTCTTCAAGAACTGATTGACCGCTTGCAGTCCATTGGCTGTCAGTTATCCCTAGATGGAGTAGGGGCGGTTCAATCTTCCGGTGATTACCTCCAAAAACTGTCTGTTAATTACCTTAAATTAGAAGGGAATTTAATTCAATCAATTGATGAAAATCTCGATAGTTTAAACAAGGTGAAAGCTTTCCATCAACTGGGGCAAACTCTCGGGATAAAAACCATTGCATCTCATGTGGAAAATTTGGGTATTTTGGAGCAAACTCAACGAATCGGAGTCAATTACGTTCAGGGATATGAAATAGAACGTCCTAAACCCCTCTCTTTTGAATTGAACATGACCACAAATTGGGTTCCAAAATTACTAAAACTGGAAATTTCAATTCCGTCCGAACTATCCCCAGCCCCTCTCTCAAGTCTAGCTGGATTGTTATCCGAAACTTCCCTGGAAAGCCCGGTAGCCCTCTAATTTTTTATTGAACTCTGCATGACATCACATGAATGCAATAACGTTTACCATAGCCATCCCGACCTATAATGGGGCAACTCGATTACCGCAACTCCTGGACTGCTTACGATCGCAAATTCGCACGGAAGAATTCACCTGGGAAATTGTCGTCATCGATAACAACAGTCAGGATAACACCGCTGAAGTGATTCGCCAATACCAAACCGATTGGCCCACAGCCTATCCCTTACACTATCATTTTGAACCCCAACAAGGACTCGCATTTGCCCGACAGCGGGCGATTGATGAAGCCCAAGGAACCTGGGTGGGATTTTTAGATGATGATAATTTACCCGCCCCAGATTGGGTCGCTGAAGCCTACAGCTTTGCTCAATCTTATCCCAAAGCTGGTGCGTTTGGTGGACAAATTCATGGCAGTTTTGAAAGTCCTCCCCCAGAAAATTTTCACAGAATTCAATCCTTTTTAGCCATTCGAGAACGAGGGTCAAGACCTCATTTATATCAACCTCAAAACTTAAGTTTACCCCCTGGGGCGGGTTTAGTGGTTCGCAAACAAGCTTGGTGTGACAATGTTCCTCGCCGCTTACAATTAATCGGGCGGGTCAATGGTTCCACCTTAGCTGGGGAAGATTTTGAAACCTTACTTTATTTGCACCAAGGGGGGTGGGAAATTTGGTACTGTCCGACCCTGCATAGCTATCATCAAATTTCCCAACAGCGATTGGAACAGGCATCATTAATTTCCTTAATTCGAGGCTGTGGACTGTGCATTTGCCACCTGCGCCTACTCAATGCCAGCCCGAGAGAGAAATTCATTGCGATCGCCCGCATTTTTCTCGGCAATTTCCGCCGAATTTTGCGCCATCTGATTCAGTATCGCGGCTTAGTCAAGACTGACTCCGTTGCAGCCTGTGAGTTAGAGTTTTTTATCAGTAGTTTTTTGAGTCCTTTTTACTATTTACAAAGTCAATTGGCTCATAAATGAGTTAATTCAGATTAAGAGAATCTGAGAGATAGCAATCCTTGTCCCTCACCCCCAACCCCTCTCCCAGGAAGGGCGAGGGGAGTACCAGAGGGCACAATTATTTAGGATTGCGATAGCACATTCTAGTCAATCAAGAAAGCAGGAAAAATAATTATGAAAAATCCAGTTATTGCGATCGGTCTTGATGCAGCGGACCCCGAATTATTAGAAACCTGGATGAACCAGGGATATTTAGGCCATCTCAAACAGTTGAAAGACCGAGGGGCTTATGGTCGTCTGACCAACTTAGAATATTACAAAGCCGAAACCCCTTGGACCACCTTTTTAACCGGATGCTTACCCAATAAAACGGGATATTGGTCCCCTGTAAAATTTCATGAAGGCAGCTACAACGTTTCTGAAATAGGCGCGTATAATTTTCAGGAGTATCCGCCCTTTTATGCCTTGGGAGAAGAGTATCGCGTTGCTGTATTTGATGTACCGCAATCTCGCTTGTGCGATCGCGTCAATGGCGAGCAAGTTTTAGCCTGGGGTGCTCATTCCCCGCAAAGCGCTAGTCTCTCTCACCCCCCGGAATTACTCGATCAGCTCAACCGGGACTATGGGAAACATCCAGCCCTCCATCGCGATCACGGGGATTGGTGGGACAAAGCATATCTGTCTCGCTTGCAAAAAACCCTGCATCAAGGGATCGATCGCCGAGGGGCGATTGTGCGAGATTTACTCAAACAGGAACGGTGGGATCTGTTGTTAACCGTATTTAGTGAGACCCATTCTGCCGGACATGACTTGTGGTATCTCAGTCAACCGGACCACCCACTTTATGAACACAAGCTGAATACAGCATCAGAAGACCCGATGCTGGCAGTCTTTGAAGCCGTCGATCGCGCTCTAGGTAACCTGTTAGCTGAAGTGCCAGAAGACGCTTATCTGGTGGTCTTTTCCGCACATGGTAGCGGAAATAATACCACCGATGTTCCCAGTATGCTGTTTCTGCCCGAGTTTTTATACCGATTCAGTTTTCCCGGGAAAGTGGCGATCGCACCCGGCAAACCCGGGACCATACCCGAGGCGATCGTCAGCGCACCCAGGCGGAAAACCTGGACGGGGGAAATCTGGGAACGCAAGTATAGCCCCAACCCATTGAAACAATTCCTCCGGCAGCAACTCCCCAGTCAGTGCCACCCCATGCTCGATCGCCTCCTAGGAACCTTTGGAGAAGCGCCATTAGGGTCACCAGAACAGTTGCGCCAGCAAGGTAATCCCCTGTTCTGGCAACCCGCTACTTGGTATAGTCCCTTATGGCCGCAAATGAAAGCCTTTGCCATTCCCAGCTATTCCGAAGGATACATCCGCATTAACCTAGCGGGTCGCGAACCCAGTGGCATCGTCTCACCTGAAGAGTATGACAGTTTGTGCCAGGAGATAACCGCTCAACTCTATGGGTGGACCAATGCGCGCACAGGAGGCCCGGTGGTGAAAAAAGTAATTCACACCCCCCCCAACCGTCGCACCCGTCCCGAAGCTGATTTAATCGTCATTTGGAACGACAAACCCGCCGATGTGATTGATTGTGGTCAATTCGGACGCATTGGTCCCGTCCCCTATCGACGCACCGGCAGTCATCGTAACCGAGGATTTTTAAACATTACAGGGCCGGGAATTCGGCCCGGAACTCAACTGCGGGAGGGTCATGGAGTAGATTTAGCCCCGACCATTCTCAAGCTTATGAATGCCCCGATTCCTGGCTATTATGATGGCACTTCCTTGGTGGAGAAGTCCGTGTTATTGTCCTAACTCGAACCGGGGGTCTCTGTATCGACACTATGGGAGAGATAATTTTTTCTCAGCCGAGAAAAATACCTCTAGAGGATGAGTCACCCCGGTTCAATTCTGTTGTACAAAATAAGAAGAGGCAAACCTCACTCTCAGGATAGAGAGGGGATTAGATAGCAGGGAACTGCCTGCTGAACTCCAAATCTAGCTCACGTTACCGAGAAAGAATATAGGGAGACATCAGTAAAAATGACAATTCAAAACCATATATTATACCTTCAAAACACAAAAGCTTTAAAATTTGCCCTCGGGTGGCGGTTTTTTCATTTATTAGAAGAAATAGAAATGGCCTTACTGCAATGGGTGCCTTCCTCCATTGGATCCGGGTTACGGGGACTGATTTATAAAACAATTTTCGGTAAATTGGGCAAAGGAGTTCACATCAAAACCGGAGTAGAATTCTTCTGTGCCTATCGGATGCAAATCGGTGATAAAGTATCAATGGATCGGGATGTGAGAATCCGCAGCGTTGGACCCAAAGATAAAATTAAAATTGGGGATAGCGTTTCCTTCGATCGCGGAGTTGATATCAAAGCACATGGCAATCAAAACGGCATTGAAATCGGCGATCGCACCTATATTGGTCCTTATACCTGTCTCTCCGGGGCCAAACTCAAAATAGGAAAAGACTGTTTAATCGCCTCCCATTCCAGTATTTACTCTAACAATCATATTTTTTCAAACGTCGGTCAGAATATTAACCAACAAGGCAATAGTTATGAAGGGATCACCATCGAAGATAATTGCTGGTTAGGAACCGGGGTAAAAGTCATGGATGGCGTAACCATCGGCGAAGGCAGCATCATCGGCGCAGGGGCGATCGTGACTAAAAATATTCCCCCCTATTCCATTGCCGTAGGCGTTCCAGCTAAAGTCATTTCTTCCCGCCGCGAACCGGCAGAAGTGTGAGGGATTTGGGGTAGGTGGGGAGGACTTACAAGAGTGGGTTTTTTACGCTCATTGTGATTTGCCTTTCTATTAACTGAACCTCCGGTCCCCTCCCCTTGCCAAGGGGAGGGGACCGGAAGTAAAAAACCTACTCTTGTAAGTCTCCCCCACCCTCCCCATCTCCTCCAACCCCTCACCCCATCACCAATGCGATCGCAGTACAATATTTGTACCGGCATCCCTGCGAAAACATTATGATGAGTAATCTTCCAGATTTTGGTGAGTACGGCTATCAGGTTATCCGAGAATTGGGTCACAACCGCGCTGGGGGTCGCGTGACTTACCTGGCGACACGCACCGGAACCGAAACAGCCACTCCCGATGTCACTCCCGACCCGGCCAATTCCGTCGCCATTAAACAGTTTCAGTTTGCCAGTACCAGTGATGCGGGGTGGGCGGGTTACGATGCCTATCAGCGCGAAATTCAAGTGCTTCAAGGGCTAAATCATCCCGGTATCCCCCGCTATTTGGATTCGTTTGAGAGTCCTCGGGGATTCTGTATGGTGCAGGAGTACAAACCGGCAGAATCCTTGGCTCAACAGCGCACCTGGCATCCGATCCAAGTGAAAGAAATTGCTGTCGCGCTGTTGTCGATTTTAGCTTACCTCCAAAATCGCCTCCCGGTAG
>NZ_JAFLQW010000090.1 GCF_017313335.1 Phormidium pseudopriestleyi FRX01
CGCACGCACAGACTAATTATACCATGGATTTGGTTAACTACGTACCTACGTTCACCCACCTTATATCCCACGGCTAAAGCACATGGGTTTTACGGTGCTTTCTATAAAATTACCTGGGCCAGTGACCAGATGGAAATCCACATTCTCAAAGATGGAACTCGGATTATTACGGGTTTTCGTGGGCAATTGGGGCTAGAGTAGAACCCTGTTGCATTCCGTGAAAGAGACTCTCCAACCTCCTCAAAAGCATCACAGTTCTGTGAAAGGGTTCCCCGATATCAGGAAACGGTGACAAAACGCGGCATCATTGCCTTGAATGGTTCCCCGACATCAGGAAACAATGAGGGTTGGGGGTCTTTTTCGTGAATGCTATTCTGTGTAAAGCTAATTGTCGCAATTTCCTAGTCCATGACCCACATTCTTGTGATTGATGACGATCCGACTATTCGCGTCGTGTTGACGAGATCCTTGCAAAAACAGGGGTATCACGTTGCTGCTGCCAGTAATGGTCAAGAAGGAATGGAACAGGCTTATCGGTTATGGCCTGCGTTAATCATTTGTGACTGGATGATGCCGGTGATGGATGGGTTGGAAGTTTGCCGTCAGATTAAGGCGCATCCGGAATTATCCAACACTTATTTTATTCTGTTAACTTCGCGGGGTGCAACGGAAGATCGGATCGTCGGACTCGATACGGGTGCGGATGAATTTCTGTCTAAACCGATTGAAATTAATGAATTAAATGCCCGAGTTAGAGCGGGACTGAGGATTTATCAGCTTACCCAAGATTTGCGAAACTCGAAGCGAGCTTTAGAAGCGGAACTAGCGGAAGCAGCGGATTATGTGCGATCGCTCTTGCCTTCTCCTCTGACTACACCTGTGGCGATCGCCAATCGCTTTATTCCCTCTCGTCAACTCGGCGGCGATTGCTTTGACTACTACTGGCTTGATTCGGAAAACTTAGTCATTTACCTACTGGATGTTGCGGGTCATGGTTTAGCCGCCACCCTTCCCTCAGTTTCGGTCTTAAATTTGTTACGGTCCCACTCCCAGGTTGGCTTTGATTTTACCCAACCTGCTTCGGTTTTAACCGAATTAAATCAATACTTTCAAATGGACCTACAACAAGATAAATATTTCACCATTTGGTATGGCGTCTATAACCGCACCCAAGACACCCTATTGTATTCCAGTGCGGGACATCCTCCGGCCTTATTGTTATCTGGAACTCTAGGAATGCCGCCTACCCTACAAGCACTTAAAACCCAAGGCTTACCCATCGGAATGTTTCCCGAAGCCATCTATACTCAAAATGTCTGTCAGATTGAGACCCCTAGTACCTTATACGTTTTTAGTGATGGCGTTTATGAAATTAATCAGCCGGATGGCACTCTCTGGGGTTTGGATGCCTTTAGCAATTTGCTCAGTTATTATTGGCAAAAAAATGGCCAGGATATTGATGGATTATTAGCTCGTATCCGGAGTTTAAATCTTAACCCGACCTTTGATGATGACTTCTCCTTGCTCCAGGTAGAGTTTCTGGAATAACACTCGAACTCCAATCCGCACTTTGTCCTGAATTAAATATCGGAATTCACTTCATTTTCAAAGGTTTCTTCATTGGGATAAACTTTAAATACGCGGTCCATGCTGGTCAGTTCAAATAACATTCGGACCTGATCATTAATGGAACAGATGACCATCTTTGCACCAGCGGTTCGCACCATTTTCAGGGCGGAGACTAAAGCCCCCAGACCGGAACTATCAATAAAGGTTACATCCTGGAGATTGACAAGGACAATATTGGCTTTGTTATCTATGCGATCGCGCACTTCACGGCGAAATACATTGGCCTGGGTCCCGTCTAAAATGCCGGTGGGACGAACAACTTCAAACTTGATGTCAGAACTCATCGGTTTGTTACTCATAAAGATGTTAGTGGGCTTTTGAACTGTTTTTTCTCAGATGAGAAAATAATAACAATTCAGTGCAGTCTTAAGAATAGCAAGTCATGGATAATTCCCACAAATACTAGATTACCCATGACCTGATCTTCAACAAATCCCTAAGCCTGTTTAGGCTTCACTGTAGAAGCAACGTGCAATTCCTTCAACTGAATCCCATCAATGGTAGCAGGAGCTCCGGTTAACAAACATCGAGCTTGTTGGGTTTTCGGGAAGGCAATCACATCTCGAATCGACTCCTCGGAGGCTAACAACATCACCAAGCGGTCTAAACCATAAGCAATACCGCCGTGGGGAGGAGTGCCATACTCAAAGGCTTCCAATAAAAATCCAAACTTATTATAAGCCTCTTCCGTGGATAACCCGATCGCCTCAAATACCCGTTCCTGAACCTCGCGCTGATAAATCCGCAGACTGCCGCCGCCGATTTCCAACCCGTTGTAAACCAAGTCATAAGCTTGAGCCCGAGCAGTTTTAAGGTCGTCAATATCTTCGGGGTTAGGAGCGGTAAAGGGGTGATGAATCGCCTCTAACCGCTTTTCATCGGCATTCCACTCAAACATCGGAAAATCTGTAACCCAGAGCAGATTGAGCTTGCTTTCATCGATCGCACCCAACAGACGGGCGACGGATTGGCGGAGGCGATCGAGGGTTTTATTCACCGTTGCCGTATCTCCCGCCCCAAATAACAGTAAATCCCCCGATTGTGCCCCAGTTCGCGAGAGCAACTCCTGTTTATCCTCCGGGCTTAAATTATCTTTAATTGCCCCAATCGTATCGATTTCTCCGTTATCTTTAACCCGGATATAAGCCAACCCTTTCGCCCCGGCTTCTGCGGCTTCCTTAAATAAATCTCCACCGGGTTTGATGCGAACATTGGAAATGGCGCTATTGCCACCGGGAATCGGCAACACCTTGACAATGCCACCGGCAGCAATGGCACCGGAAAACACCTTAAAACCGGAGTCTTTCACCAAATCCGACACATCCACCAATTCCATCCCATAGCGGGTATCGGGGCGATCGGTCCCGTACCGTAACATGGATTCGGCGTAGGTTAAACGGGGGAAAGGACGGGGGAGATCAATGCCTTTAACCGTTTTAAAGATATGGCAAACTAAAGATTCATTCAGTTCCAGAATTTCTTCTTGGGACATGAAACTCATTTCCATGTCAAGCTGAGTAAATTCCGGCTGGCGATCGGCCCTTAAATCTTCATCACGAAAGCATCGGGCAATTTGATAGTAGCGATCTAACCCCGAAACCATTAACAACTGTTTGAATAACTGCGGCGACTGCGGCAAAGCATACCATTCACCGGGATTCACCCGAGAGGGGACCAGATAATCCCGCGCACCTTCTGGGGTAGAACGGGTCAGCATCGGGGTTTCTACTTCGATAAATCCATATTCATCTTCCAGGAAGCGGCGCATGGCTTTAACCACTTGATGACGCAGTTGTAGATTTCCTGACATCCGTTCCCGACGGAGATCCAAATAGCGATATTTAAGGCGTAACTCCTCCCGGACTACTTCCGTCTGTCCACTGGAAACCTGGAACGGCATCAGTTTATGGACAGCGTTGAGTAATTCGATGCGATCGACGTAAACTTCTAACTCTCCCGTGGGTAAGTTGGGATTGAGGGAATCGCTAGGACGCTGGCTGACCCGTCCGGTGATGCGGAGGACATATTCATTGCGGATGGTTTCCGCATCTTTGTAAGAGTCGGGGGTGCGCAGTGGGTCAGAAACGATTTGGACGATGCCACTTCTATCTCGCAAATCCAAGAAAATGACTCCACCATGATCTCGTCGGCGGTCTACCCATCCACACAGAGTAACAGTTTCTCCAATATGTTCGCTTCGGAGTTGGCCGCAATAGTAGGTTCGCATGGTGGTCGCTTTACAGTTTCAGACGTAATGATTGGACAAGTGAACGGCTAGAATGCCCCGGTTCTAGGGGTTCGATACGCGATCGCAATCTGGGATTGAATTGGGTTGGATTGCTCAGTTGGGGTCTTTCAAACAAATAACAGAGGCAAACTTTTAAAATCTAGCACGAACGGGTCATCGTGATAGAAGATTCTCTCTGGATAGACTTAAAAAAAATAGAGGGCGACCGATTGATCGCCCTCTGTGATCAATTGTTTAGGCTGAACGTTGCCTAGGAATTGGGGGGATTGTCGCCGGGATGGAAGAGGGAGTCCCAAGCATCCTGAGCGGATTGAGCAAGGCGATCGCCCAGTTCACTCATTTCACTGAGGATCTTGTCCCAGTTTTGCTTGGCATCCATTTCCATCAGTTTGATGGTATAGGCAATCCGTTCGGGATCCATGAGGCGATCGGTTTCAATCGACTCTCGCGCTTGTTGCACCGCACTCAGATAGGCTTCTGAGGTAAATTTGCTGGCCCCTTGAATTTCCGTTTGTGCTCGGCGTTTGAGCGCTTCAAACAGGGCCATCGTTTCCTGTTGCACCTGGGCGGTAGCATCGGGCATTTCTTTTTCCACAATGGCTTTCGTCTGGGGACTTACTTCCACGATCGCACGTTCTTTAGGCACTTGAGCTTCATCAGTCATGATTCTGTCTCCTATTTGGATTGGATAAGTTGTTGCCTCTAGCCTAGCGGCTAAAGTTAGAGTCTGGGATGGGGTTAAAGTTTGTAGTAACGACTTCAGTCGTTACTACGAACTTGAACATCTATTTCCCCTCTAAAGGCATTGGCGGATTGGGAAGGAACGATATAGAGCTCCGGCATGGGTAAACCGGCCCGATCGCTCAAGGTTTGGACTATTATCGCTATAGCAACCCTTTCAGCCTTCGCCATAAATCCTGAAAGGGTTGCTATATAGTCATTATTATCCCGGCCCTAGGCAATCTACAGGTAGAAAACGCCCCTGTGTGGGTACGGATTCGCTCACCTTGCCGGGGCGCTGTTGAGTTGTTTTGTGAAGGCAAACAATAGTTCTGGAGCAAACATGGGGATAATAAGTTTGAACAATTCTTAGGGAATGGGGAGGAGCTTGAAGCGGTGGTGTCTGTCAGCAAAACCAGAAATCGTGCTTTATTAAAGGCAATTCCCGATGCCATCTTTTGGATCCATAAAGATGGCACTTGTCTTGATTATCAACCGCCTAAGAATTTTACTCTGTGGGCCGGTTGTGCAAATCCAGGGCAGAAGTTGCAGCCGGAAGGGATAGAAAATTTGAGCGATCGCACCTATATCGGTAAGAAGTGGTGGGAAATTTGGCCTTTAGAAGTGATTGAGCAGTGTAGAGAGTTCCTAGAACGGGCGATCGCCACCGTTCGCGAGCAACTCTTTGAAGTAGAATTAAGCGGAAAAGATTGTCTATGTTCGGTTCAATTCCCCCCGCTAAACTCGACAAATCCTCATCCATATTTCCCCTCAATTCATGAAATTAAAATTGTCCCCAGCAGTGACCATGAATTATTAGTCCTAGTGCGAGATATAACTCAGGTTAAACAGACTGAATCACAACTTCGGCATGAACTGGAACGGAAAGCCTTACAGTTACACCAAACTGTCCTCACGTTAGAGGCAGAAAAATCCCATCGCCAACAAATTGAGGAAATCTTAGCTTTTACTCAGTTTTCCCTAAATCGGGCTGGGGATTCAGTGTTCTGGGTTAATTCTAATGCCCAATTCTTTTATGTCAATGAAGCCGCTTGTCTGTCTTTAGGCTATTCCCGAGAAGAGTTGATTTTAATGACCATTCATGATATCAATTTGGATTTGCCCAAAAATGTTTGGTCTGATTATTGGGATGAAATTAAGCGGCATGGTTCTTTTACGATTGAATGTTATCATCAAACGAAAGAAGGGAAAAGATTCCCCGTAGAAAGTACGGTTAATTATTTGGAATTTAATGGGAAAGAGTATAACTGTATTTTGGCCCGGGATATTACCGATCGCAAACAATTTGAAGCGCAATTACTAGAAACAAAAACAGCAGCGGAAGCGGCTAATCGTGCCAAAAGTACCTTTTTGGCAAATATGAGCCACGAACTCAGAACCCCACTCAATGCGATTATTGGGTATAGTGAGCTCCTCCAAGAAGATGCCCGAGATATCGGTATCAACGATGCAGAATTTCTGGGTGACCTGCGCTCAATTAATACAGCAGGGAAACATTTGCTTGCTCTAATTGGAGATATTTTAGATTACTCCAAGATTGAATCGGGGAAAATGCAACTGTTTTTAGAATCCTTTAACTTGGACGAAGCAATTACCCAAATTTGCCACACCGCTCAACCTCTAGTGGAGAAAAATTCCAACCAATTAGTAGTGCAGTTTAGTGGGGAACTGGGTCCGATGTCCGCTGACTTAACCAAGATGCGACAAATCCTCTTCAATTTACTCAGTAATGCGGCTAAATTCACCTGCCAGGGGAAGATTGAAATGGCCGTAACAAAACAACTCCGGAGTGCGATTCCTCTGGCCCTCACCCCAGAGCAAGAATCGAGTTTAAATGATTTATTTGTAGTGTTTAAAATCTGCGATACAGGCATTGGCATGAGTCCAGAGCAGTTAGATAATTTGTTTCAAGCATTTATGCAGGCAGATGCGTCTACAACCCGAGAATATGGGGGGACAGGGTTAGGTTTGGCAATTAGTCGATTGTTTTCTCAGATGATGGGAGGAGATATTCTAGTGGAGAGTGAGTTGGGGGTGGGTTCAACCTTTACGGTTTATCTCCCAATAGAAGTCAAGTTGCCTCAACCGGATGAAAATAATTGGCAGGAACCCTCTGTTCCTAAAGCGGCGATCGGTCAGAAATTATTGAGGGAGGATGAAGTCTTAGAGCAATTCAAACCTTAAAATCTCCCTCTATAGCGACCCTAAATGAATTGTCCAATTCCATGCATGAGTGGGAGTATTTTGCTCCGTTGCTGTAATATAGCTTTTCCTAAATGATTTAGGGCATTCCAAAAAATAAATCATCCCTATTCAGTTGCTAAAGGATGTTAAAGGAGTAGGGTGGGCAATGCCCCGTCCTTCTGTTCGGTGGGCAGTGCCTACAATTGCTACAATTGCTCAAAGGTGGGCAGTGCCCACCCTACAATTGCTCAAAGGAGTGGGAGCATCTTGCTCCCTATTAAAGCAAGGGAGCAAGATGCTCCCACTCCTGAATGTTAGAGTCAGACTGCTGCAAGGACTGCTATATATTCCTCGGTTTCGGTGCAACCTTCTCCCGAATTGCCTAAAATCGCAGTGGTAGCAGCGATTAGGAAAATAGAAATGACAGATTCGGGATGGACAATGGGTAATTTCCTCTTTGAACCCGAAGAGGGGAACGAGAAAAATGAAGAGTCATATTTGGATTACTGCTATGACGCACCGGGTAGTATCCCCGGAACCCTGATTATTGAGAACGATGCAGTAATCCCGACGATTGTGGCGATCGACTATTGCGAAAAAAAGGCCAGTCGGTTACTCATGACGACCCCGGAAGAATGTATCCCCTACTTAGACAGTAAGTCAGTTTCGTGGTTAGATGTCCAGGGGTTGGGGAGTGAAGATATTTTAAAGCGAGTTGGCAAAGTCTTTGACTTGCATCCTCTGTTGTTAGAAGATATCGTCAATGTCCCCCAGCGACCCAAAGTGGAAGACTACGAGGGTCATTTAGTGATTATTGCGCGGATGGTGATGCTCAAAGAAGATCGCCATGATCCAGCCGAGGAAAGTTTTATCACGGAACAAGTCAGTTTTGTGTTGGGTAAAGATTACCTACTGACGGTGCAGGAGGAACCAGAACATGACAGTTTTGGTCCAGTGCGCGATCGCATTCGCAGCAATAAAGGCACGATTCGCAAACAAAAGGCCGATTATCTCGCTTATGCTCTCCTAGATGCCATTATCGATGGATTTTTCCCGGTCCTAGAAGCTTATGGGGAACGCATTGAGGATTTGGAGGATGAGGTGGTGGCAAACCCCACACCCCATACCCTAGAAAAAATCTATAAAATCAAACGGGAGTTACTCACCTTGCGTCGGGCAATTTGGCCCCAGCGAAATGCCATCAATACTCTAATTCGAGACGGCAGTCCCATGATTTCTGATGAAGTCCGGATTTATTTACGCGACTGTTATGATCACACTATTCATGTTTTGGATATCGTAGAAACCTATCGAGAACTCGCCGGTGGGTTGATGGAGGTTTACCTCTCTTCCATCAGTAACCGGATGAATGAAGTGATGAAACTCCTGACAGTGATTTCCTCTATTTTTATTCCCCTCACCTTTATTGTTGGGGTTTATGGAATGAATTTTAATCCAGAACGCTCACCGTTGAATATGCCAGAACTCAATTGGTATTGGGGTTATCCCGCAGTGTGGGGCGTAATGATTGCGATCGCCATCCTCATGATTTTTCTATTTTGGCGTCGCGGTTGGTTTAACAACTTTTCCACCCCCCAGCGTCCAAGATAAAAGATGAAACTTGAAAGATAAAACTCCAAACTTCAGTCATTCTCTTAAGTTTGTAGTAACGACTTCA
>NZ_JAFLQW010000387.1 GCF_017313335.1 Phormidium pseudopriestleyi FRX01
CGCTTTCATGACCCCGAAGAAACCGCCAAGGACATCCAAACCCTGCGAGAATTACATATCCAAATGGATAATGCCGTTGCCACCGCCTACGGTTGGACGGACTTACCCCTGAATCACGGATTCCATGAAACCAAACAGGGACTCCGATTTACCATTAGTGAAGACGCTAGAGGGGAGGTTTTAGACCGCCTGTTGCAACTCAACCACGAACGCTACGCCGAGGAAGTCGCCGCCGGATTGCATGATAAGAAGAAGAAGAAGGCAGGGAAGAGTAAGGGGAAGAATAACATTAAATCCAACAGTTCACCGGGTCAAATGAGTATCGATTTTTAGTAGATTGCCGGGTCCGTCGGGAGTTTGAACTCTAGCCGATTTGCCAGGTTTACTGAAACATTCAACTGGGTTTATAGCGGTTCTAAATGATTTTGCGAATGGACCCTCACCCCCGTCCCCCTTCGACCCTGAGCCCCGCCGAAGGGGGTCGAAGGGGGACGGGGGTGAGGTTTCAAACTGATTTAGACTGGCTATATAACCCAGTTACGCTATTAAGCAAAGGTTTAAATACTCCTTTATTTTTAATGTTGATTTGTTATGCTACACTAGACAGAATAAGGAATAGCGTGGTCTGATTTGCCAGAGATTAAAGCCCCCACGCTTTTTAGTAAACATGGCAACACGCGGCGATTTAATCAGAAAATTGTTTAAAAGTTTCTCGGAAAATGACCGAGAAGAATTTTATGCTGCCGCGCAAGAATTAATTCAAGAAGAACGCAATAAAAATCATCTTTTATTAGCCAAAGAATTAGAAAAAAGTTTGCAACTGACCACCCCCGTCAAATCAGTGGCGTCTAATGGTTCACGGTGGCAAACTTACCCAGAAGTTCCTAAAGCTAAGGATACAGGTTTACCCCTGATTACAGTTCAACCCTACGATTTAACCTGGGAAAATGTCATCTTAACGGACAAAAACCGGGAAATTTTAGAGACGGTTGTTTTAGAAAATAGAAAACAAGATATTTTAACCGCCTACAATCTCAAACCTCGGTCTACTCTTTTATTTTGCGGCCCTCCAGGGTGTGGAAAAACCCTCACGGCCCAAGTGTTAGCCAGTGTTTTATCCTTACCGTTAGTTTATGTGAATCTATCAGCAGTTTTTTCTTCGTATTTGGGAGAAACTGCCATCAACCTCAATCTGATTTTTGATTATATCCATAAAGGACAATGGGTGGTTTTGTTTGATGAATTTGATGCCATTGGCAAAGACAGAAATGCGGCGAATGACCACGGAGAAATCAAGCGGATTGTCAACAGCTTGCTGCAACTCATTGATTCCAGAAATCATGCCAGTCTGTTTGTGGCGGCCACCAATCATTCATCTATGCTAGATTCGGCTATCTGGCGCAGATTTGATGAAGTGCTTTTATTTGACAAACCCAGTCATGATGCCATCATTTCTCTGCTATTAAAAAACTTAGGAAGTATTAGACATGAGATAGATGTAAACCCATTGGCAGACCCGCTAAAAGGGGCAACAGGTGCAGACATTGAGCGAATTTGCCAAAATGCCATCAAATCGGTTATCCTCAAAGGTGAAAAAGTATTAAAGCTAGAGGATTTAGAAGCAGCGATCGCCCATCATCATGACCGGATGGAGGTCGTTACCCGTTCTCAGAAAAGTCAAGAATTTGTGACAGGAGACACGAATGGATAACTATGAACATTTACCGTTGCATAAAGTAGAGAGTCAATTACCTAGAAGAAAATCAAAACCGGGAGGGTTTGGCGGGGAAAAAAGAGGCGATCGCCGGTCTCATGGCAGTCATTTATTAACCCAGGTTGCTGTCCTGAATCAAAAGTTTGAGGAGAAACCTCGTCCATTCGGGATTAATCCGAAATTAATTTTTAAAATAAAACTGAGAAAAAATGACAGCATAGAAAACCATCTCCCTTCTCTCGGTCTTCATTTACTCGAAAAAGCACCAAAAGTGCATCAAGCGATCGTGGTTTTTGCTGACGATGATCACCTCACTGAATTTCAAAACCGATTAAAGTCCTACGCCGGAGTAATTCCCAATGGTCATGAATATGCCTATTTAGACTACATTGAAGAGTTGGTCCGCCTAGAACCAGAAGATAGGATAGGACCCTTGCTTAAACTTGACCCTTTAAAACCTGGTGAAGTCGTTCCCTTAGATATGGAATTATGGCATACCGGCAATCGAAAGGAACTCAACAACTATATCGATGAAGTTGATAATTTTTTACGGAATATTGACTCTCAATTAGGTCTGAGAGTCAGCGATCGCTATATTGGTAAATATATTTGTAACCTGCGAATTCAAGTCAACGTAGATATTTTAGAAATTTTATTGCAAGAATATCAAGTCAAGGAAATTGACAGAAGACCGAAACCGGCTTTCGAGTCGCCCCGCGAGTACAACATTCCGCTATCGAGTTTACCTGAAATCCAATCCCCAGACTTAGAATCTACTGGCATATTAGTAATTGATTCAGGAGTCCAAAGAGGACATCCGCTGATTGGCCCTGCATTAGGAGACAGTGAAGTATTCCCAGATTCTAAACATCAGTTTATTACCGGAGGGCCAGACGATGGCGATATTAAAACCGGAGGTCATGGGACGGGGGTTGCAGGAATTGCTATTTATGGCGATGTCGCTGAATGTGTCACTAATAAATCATTTCAACCCCAAGTCTGGCTATTTTCTGCCCGAGTCACCAACGAAGATAACGAATATGATCCAGAACTACTTTTAGATACGCAGATTGAAGCAGCAATTGATTATTTTGTCAGGAATTATAAAAATTGCCAGGTTATTAATATTTCCCTGGGGGATAGTCGGTTAATTTACCACCCAGGGGAAAAGCAATTTCGATTAGCGGCTAGAATTGACGAAATTGCGTATAAACTTCAGCATCAAAATATACTTTTTGTTATTTCTGCCGGTAATTTTTGGTATGAGTCGGACTCGCCCGAACTGATTGCCCAAGATTATCCCGATTATCTCCTCAGTGAAGACGCGCAGATTATAGAACCGGCTACAGCAGCGATCGCGTTAACAGTGGGCTCTTTATCAATGGGAAAAGGCAGTGGACTCTATCCAGGTGATGCCCGCAGTCGGGCGATCGCGAAAGTCGAGAAATACCCATCCCCCTTTACCCGGACTGGATTTGGCGTTGACGGCATGATTAAACCCGAACTGGTAGAGTTTGAGGGAGATTTTGTTTTAGAGGGCGATCGACTCAGTAATAAGGATTGGGGGAATGCGATGATGACCCTGAATAAAAATTTCCAAGGTCCGTCCCTTTTAAAATTCTATAGGGGCACCAGTTTTTCAGCCCCTCGTGTCGCCAACTTAGCTGCTAAACTTTTTACCAAATTCCCCCATGCCACCTCCAACCTAATTCGGGCATTAATAGCTGATTCTGCTCAAATTCCCACCGATATTCCTCCTCGGTTTGAGGGCAACTCATCCGAACAATTAAAAAAGCGATTAAAGATTTATGGATATGGGCAACCCGATTTTGAAAGGGCCGCTTACTCGCGAGGGAATCAAGTCTTGTTGTTAGTCGATCATGAAACCCTCAACCTGGGGCATTACCACATTTATGAAATTCCACCTTTACCGGAAGAATTTATCAAAACGAAGGGAACAAAAACCTGCTCGGTGACTCTAGTATTCGACCCACCCACACGGCATACCCGGGGAGACTCTTACCTTGGGATTACAATGGAATTTTACTTATTTAAAAATATTGACCATAACATTTTGAATCAGGCATTTTTCGAGAATGGCAAAAAACCAGAAAATTCAGAAAATTTTATGGCGATATCTATTGGAGCGTTAAAGAAGAAATATGGTAGTATAGAAATTGACCTTAAGCCCGGTCGAAGCATTCGCAACAAAGGAACCCTGCAAAAAGGACAAGTTCAGTTTTCAAACGCCAACTGGAAGTATGATTCTAAACCCCTGTATTTAGTGGTCGCCTGCAATAAAAAATGGGTCAATCCCGACGAAATATCGAATCAGAGGTATGCGATAGTCGCGTCCATCGGTCATTCCAATGAATCCGTCGATTTATATCACAAACTCCAAGGGGAAATCCGCTTACCCCAAAGAATAAGGGTCTAAACCCTTTTATCCCTCATCCTTTATCCTTCATCCTTCCTATGAAACTAATCAAACTTCCCCCGGTACTTTCAGAAAATTTAGACCTCGCCGCTATCAATCAACAATTGCGCGAGGGTAGGGCAAAACTGGATTGGAGTAGCGTACAATCAGCCCCGGATTCAGTTTTAAAGGTTTTATTGGAAGGGATTGACTCGGATAGCGAAGTGTTGAATCTGGATGAGGGAGTCAGCGATCGCATCATTAAGGTTGTCTCTAACTTTTCCAAAAGTCGTCGAGAGAATATCTCGGGAGAAATCCCCTCGGAAACTTCACTCCCGGTATCCATCTTTACTAAACCTTCTCCGGCACAAATCCGGGCAGAATTAGAGGAATTGATTATCCAGGATTTACTCGGTCCGGTGAATGGCGAGACTGAGGAAATTGATGAAACTCGCGTCACGGACCGCTATTTAGTCGGTGTTTTAGCACCTTTATTCCGCAACAAAGGCAAGGAAGAAGCTGCGGAAGAACAGCAAGATGAATTGGCGGTGGGGGGACAGGATAATTCAGAGGAAGGGACGACGGAAAAAACTGTGGCAATTCCCTCTACGATGTTTCCCTCTTCAATGGGACTGACTTTTTGTGTGGAGAATACCGCCGAAAGTTTAGAAATTACGGCATCTTGGGGAAAATATGAACGAGAAAAAAGTGAAATTTTGGTCAAGGAGAATGGAGAACCCCAAACGGTTTGGAAACGGGATGCGATCGCCGGGAGTCGTATCCAACCTCTGAAACAGAATCACCGCTTTGAATGGGTTCCCAGTCCTGAACAAGCGGGGGAAATCATCGTTAAGGGTCAATCTCGCCGGATGGATAATGGGGATTGGATTGTGACGGTGTTTCTGGTGAATGGACAACATGAACCGGCCAAATTACGCGATCGCGCCTGGGTTTTCCAACCGGAGTTAAAAATCCGGTCCGGGGATAAAAATCATCCCCCTATTTTTATCAAACGACCTTTACCTCTCGCCCTAGAAAACCTCGACCCGATGATTCGGGCAGAAAATGAAGCGATGGGAATGTTATATCGCCGTCAGGTAGAATTCGCCGTGGGACATGGGGTGAGTGTGGCGGTTCAACCGTCGAAAAGCATCCCAAAATCCGCTGAA
>NZ_JAFLQW010000608.1 GCF_017313335.1 Phormidium pseudopriestleyi FRX01
GGGTAAGGTGCGGTACTCGAAATCTTGATTATTGGGGGTATTAGTGCCATCATAAAGGGTGAAAGATGCATCGGGAACTGCAATAATTGGGGCATCATTCTCGGGGGTGAAAGCTATGGTTTTACTGGCGGGACTACTGGCTAAACCCAGGGCGTCAGTGAGTTGAAATTGGACCGTGCGATCGCCCGGTAAGGAATTGTCCGAAATATTGCCATAAATGATGTTCCGCATCAAGGCACTAACGGCGGTATCCGTAGCAAAATTCGTGGTGAAATTAATAGTGAGAGGGTTGCCTTGAGTCCCGCCGGTGAAGCTGGCAAAGGGTATGCCACTGTAAGCGATCAAGTTAAGTCCTGGAGAATCGATCCCTGCCGCAATTTGCCCTGCACTGCTGCCTTGGTTTCTAATCATCAAAATATCATCAGTCGTGGCACCCGAGGTAAAGTTAATCGTCAGGGTGCCGCCGTTGAAGTTAGTTAAGTCAGGATCGGTGGCAGTGGCGTTGGTGTCAAGAATAGCAAAACCGTCATTTTCGGTATAGTTGAGATTACCGCTGGGGACGGTGATTTCGGGGGCTTGGTTATGACTACCTAATCCGCTAAAAGTATCTACAGGAAACCCACTCCACTCTAGGCTGGGGTTGAAGGTATTGTTAGGGTTGCTATCTCCAGTGGTGATGGTGGTTTTCCGGCGCAGGGTTCTATCTAGGGTACTCACCCCTCCCCCAGTCCAGGCTGTACCGGGGTCAAAACCTATTTGTCCGATCGCGTCCAGAATTATGCCGTTTTTCTGCAAGACTATCGCATCATTGCCGTTAAACCAGCCGTTACCATTGGTTTGGTTTGGCAGAATGCCAAGGTTTGCCATATTGTGGGCGAGAACAAATGTGCTACCATGAGCGACAGTGCCAGAGAGATTGATCGTTAGTCCAGCCGGGGTATTCCCGTTAAAATACATTTCGACAGAATAGCCACCGGCAGCTAGGTCGATCGCGCTTCCAGTGCCGTTGTAGAATTCTAGAGCTTTGTTGTTGCTGCTGCCTTCGACATATTCGGAGATGAAAAGGTCGGTGGGGGCGAGGACATTCTGATAAGCGGCGATCGCCTACGCAGAAAAGGGGATTTGCACTTCAATCGCACCTGTACTCGCTTCCAGTTCCCAGTCTCCCCCCAAAGCGGCGCTACCTGTCAGGTTATCACTGGCGGCAACATCAGCCCCTGTGACTGCGGCGAGGCGATTGACGAATACCCCAAAGTCAGCGGCGAGATTGCACCCGTAGAGCAGAATATCCGCATCAGGGGTAAGAGATTTTGCCCATTGGGAGATTTCCGCTTCTGGGAGAGTTTCAGCGGTTAAGAGGCTGTTTCCCAGATGTAACATCCCGGATTGGGCGTGGGAGAGAATATGAAGACCCGCCAGGGGTTGTTTTTGGTAGGAGAGAATCTCACTAATTTGGGTGATGGCATCCCGTTTGGGGTCTAACACCACGACTTGTAATTCGGCGGGGGTACTGGCGATGAGGGTTTCATATCCAGTTACGGTGGGGTCGGCAAACAGAATTTCTCTGGGGGAGGTATTTTCCCAGATGGCATAGAGTGGACTGATGGATTCCGAGAGCAAAAAGGACATAGCTTGTCTTTGAGTAGAATGCGTTAATCCCATATAACGAGTCTAAATGAAATTGACAGAAAGAAAGCGAAGCTCGATGCTCGCACTCCCAAAAATGTACGCGAATAACTGTGGGAAACGCTATATCAAGTCTAAATCATTCTGACCTAAAGATGGCGAGCAAGATGCTCGCACTACAAGACTTTCAGTATTAGATCCATTGTCAAATTCATTGAGGGTCGCTATATCAAGTCTAAATAAAGCAAACAAACCCTCATTTTTGAAGCGATTCTCCAACTCCTTTTAACAACAATTGGAGTCCGGTTGGTGTTCCTATCTCCGCAAATTTCAACTCCCCAAAATACTTAAACTCCCCTTATCCCCATCTAACTCCACCGGGACTCCTACAGGCAAGGCAGCATTTTCTCCATCATGTCCGAAGGGTAAATCTGAAACAATGGGAATGTCTAAATCTACCAGGCGATCGCGCAAGACTTCGCTCACCGTAAAACTCGACTTACTGGCTAACGTATCACATTGGCTAAATCTGCCTAAAGCAATTCCCCTCACTCCAGTGAATGCACCCATCATCCGCCATTGGGTGAGCATCCGATCAATCCGATAGGGAGCTTCTCCCACATCCTCGAAGGCTAAAATTGCTCCATCTAATAACGGTTGTGCGGGAGTGCCTAGCAGGTGAGTAGCAACGGTGAGATTTGCCGGGAGTAAATATCCCGTGGCGGTGCCATTTCCCCATCCGTTGCCTTGGAGAGGGGGGATTGCCTTGCCTTCGACTAAATCAAATAACCGGGAAATTGTCCAATCCGGTTCCCTGGCGATCGTGGTGAGGAGGGGACCATGCACCCCTACGATGCCGGTTTTACTCAGACTCCATAACAAGCTGGTAATATCCGAAAATCCGATTAACCATTTGGGAGGGGTTGGTTCTGGGGTCCAGGTCCAATCTTCTAAAATTCTGGCCCCCCCATATCCGCCTCGGACGCAGAGAATGGCGCGACAGTCTGGGTCCTGCCATGCGGTTGCCAGTTGTTGACGCCGATCGCGATCGGTCCCTGCTAAATATCCCCAGGAGTTGTCATAACCAGCAGTCAGTTCCACCCGATACCCGCGCGATCGCCAGATATCTAACCCCTTCTGAAATACCGACTGCTCTCGTAGGCCCCCACTCGGGGCAACTGCCCGCAACAAATCCCCGGGTTTTAATGCCGGTGGTACAATTCGATTCAAATTCAACCCCAAAATTTCCGATGCCATTATGCCCTTCATCCTCTCTTATTTATTGATACTTTATCACCCATAATTCGTCTGATTTTCTGGTTCCCCTAAACTAGAAAATCATAAAAAATTAACCCACTAAAAATACCATATCTCCGGTTTTTTAATCTTCCCCAAATTGAAAATTTGAATTGAACATCGCGGGAATTAAACCCTCAGACTGGCTCTAAAAAATCGACTGCTCATTTCCCAATCAACCCATTCAGAATTAGAGCCAAACTAGGGAATATCTTCTGGATAAGTTTCCGTGGGTGGAGACCAGTTTTGTAACGAAGAACGGGATTCAGAATTAGTACCGGGACGGAGGCGATTGAGTTGGGACAAAGCCCACTGTGCCGCTTCTCTGACCTCGGGATCAGAATCTTCCGAAGCATGGCGTAAGAGTTGACTGGTTTGGGAGACTAAATCATAGATGCGAGTTAAATCCCGAATCGCATTTTTACGCACTTCCGGATTGCTATCTTGCAGGGACAGAATCAAAGCGCGATTCATCGGTTGCATTGTCCGATTTCCGATTTCTGCCAGGGATGCCAGGATGAGACTGCGCTGCCGAGAATCAGAATCCATTAATAAAGTAACCAAGGGTTGCATCGCCCGAGAGTCACCCTTTTGCCCGAGTTCCCAAATCGCTTTGCGTCGTTGAGTCGGGACTCGACTTTGCAAATCTTCGATTAAGGTTTCGATCGCATCAATTCTGGCAAGCTGAGGGGGTTCACTCCGGACTAACCCTTCTTCTGGAGGAGGGGGAATTGCTGCCGAGGGAGGGAGTTTTTGGGAGGGTTCGATCGCCCTCTCGTTGTAGCCATTTCCATGATGGGGTGGCACTGGGGCATTTTCAGCGAGATCCCTCTTGTCTAAAACCGGGGATTCCAACTCGGGTTGGTCCGCAATTTCTGAAAACTTATCTGGTGGGTCCTTGAAAACTTCAGGGGTTTCGGGTATTTCCTCCCCCTCTTCATCGTCAACTTGTTCACCGGAATGGGTGAGCAAATAAAAGCCGCCTGCAAAGATTCCGGCAAAGGCAAGAGTCCCAAACCCGAGTAATAACAGCCAGAGGATGTCTTTGCGAGCAAAACGATTTCTGGGAGGGCGTTCAGTTCGGGTGGCCGGATTGGGTTGATTTTGGGCCAGTTCCAGGGGTTCCTGGGTTGCCCTAATGGGGGAATCCGGATTGGGGGATAGTCTCCCAGAGGCGTCCCGAGTAGTCTGATCTGGGGCGCGATCGCGAAGCGAGGGCAGATTTCCAGGGACTGGAGTCCGTGGAACCTGGCCCTGGTAGAGAGTTTGGGATGTAACTGGGGTGGGGATTTGATGAATCAAACTCCCACCTTCGGCACCAGGAAAAATTCCCAAGCCGGTTAAAGTAGTGATCAGTAATAAAACGGGATGGTAGGCGATCATAATTAGGGGTACAGATCCAACCAGTTGATCCAAAGAAAGCATGATACTAAGCTAACTTGCTTTCTGTTCCCAACGCGATGCGCTAAGAATACAACCCCTTTAATAGCACACCGCAATGATCGTAGTCTTCAGCTACCGGGAAACGCTATAGAATCAGTCAACCTGGGATGGCTTAACCTTCTGAATCTGAAACTCGAAGTTGAATGGGAATTTCAACCGGGTGACCTTCCGACCCTTTCAAAACGGGGATCGGTTCCGATGAGGGATTTTCGCCACTGGGGATGTAGCGAGTGGATGCACGGAATGTTCTGAGTTTCGCTCTCAAAGTTGCGATCGCACCCGGGGGGAGTTGTTCGCGCTGATTAATGAGGTAGATGCTGAACAGAGTGAGGATCACACCACTCCACTGTAACCCAGAGAGGGTTTCGGACAAAAATAGATTCCCGAAGAAGATGGCAAAAACTGGGGTCATAAAGGTTAGGGAACTCAGACTGGTGAGGTTTCCCTTGGAAGCAAAGTAGAAAAATAAACCATAGGCGATCGCCGACCCAAATACCGTGGAGTAAGCCAATGCCAGCCAGCCATTCAGGTCTAAATGCACCCACTGCTCAGATTCCGTGAGTCCTGAGATTATCCACAAGGGCAATCCGCCAATAATCATGTGCCAGCCCGTAGCTACAACTGGGTCAGCATAGCGGCATACAAATCGGACCATAACGGTACCCCCTGCCATTGACAGGGCCGCCAACAGCATTAACCATTCGCCACTCTGAAATAACCCCGAGAGGTGCAAGGGAGACACCGCGAAGGAACCGTTAAACAAGCCCCAAATCCATTCATCGGGTAGTCCAATCAGACTGATTCCCAGAATACCCATTCCTAAACCCAGGAAACCCCATCCGCCAATGATTTCCCCAAATAGCCATGCACTCAGTAGGGCCACGGCGAGGGGTTGGGAGTCAATCATCACCGAACCCAAACCTGCTCCAGTTTTGACTAATCCTTCCGCGAGAAACCCTTGAAAAAGGAACCCATCAACGATGGCAAACAGGGAAATCCATAGCCATGCTTGCCATCCCCGGGGTTGAGGACGTCCGGCGATCGCCGCGACAACCAACACCAACAGTCCCGCTGGAACTAACCGCACCCCCGCCATAAATAGGGGTGTGGTATTGGTGAGGGTGCCTTTCATGGCGACCATTGCCGTACCCCATAGGAAAAATGGAGCAATCATTAATAGGGGCGTGAATGAGAATTTAGATTCTGTTAATTTCAGTTGCATAAGTCTTTATATTTGGATGCCATTCCTGCTCGGGCGATCAAAGTATCGGGGGCAAAAATTACTTATATAACGAGATTGTAGCAAATTATGTAGTTTTGTTACAATCTTGAAACAAAACCCACCCCCGGTTAGAGTACCAAGGGGCAACGAGTCTTGCTGGACTTTATGCACAAATTAGGTTAAATGTCAATCTTAAATGGGGAACTCAAAGATAAGGCAAACTAGAAAGAATCCCCAGGGGAATAACTGAAGTGGATCCAAAATAATCGGGTTAAGGGGAGGGTGGAAGCGGATCGTACAACTCCACCAATAGGGTGCATTGCAAAAACCAGAATGGTGGCTGA
The DNA here is from genome assembly GCF_017313335.1 of Phormidium pseudopriestleyi FRX01. Taxonomy (GTDB): domain Bacteria; phylum Cyanobacteriota; class Cyanobacteriia; order Cyanobacteriales; family Laspinemataceae; genus Laspinema; species Laspinema pseudopriestleyi. Next base: position 5,932 of record NZ_JAFLQW010000608.1, read on the forward strand.
AATTTAAAATAGGTTTCTGGCGATCGCGCCGATAGCTGTACCAGGGTAATCTCGTTCAAGGGGATAATCTGACGCCCCGATACGAAATCTA
>NZ_JAFLQW010000355.1 GCF_017313335.1 Phormidium pseudopriestleyi FRX01
GCTCGTTTCTGTGGCACGTTTTCCATGTTGACTGGCGCGGGTGTTCCGATGCTCAGTTGCTTTGATATTGTGGCCCGTACTGCCGGAAATCAGGTGATTGCTAATGCTATTAATAATGGGAAGGCTGAGGTTGAACAAGGGGGTAGCTTAACGGAAGCCTTCGAGCGAGAAAACATCTTTCCCCCAATGGCAATTTCAATGATGCGAATTGGAGAAGAAACTGGGGAACTGGACAAGATGCTGTCCAAAGTCGCCGATTTTTATGAAGATGAAGTTGAACAAGCTGTGAAAGGTCTCACCAGTACCCTGGAACCGATTATGATGGTGGGTATTGCAGCAATGGTGGGTTCGATTTTGATGTCTATGTATCTGCCCATGTTTGCTGTGTTTGACAAACTCGGATAAACCGAGGGGAATGAGCTGGATTGACGAACCGATTCCTGTCCTGAAATGCCAAGAACTAGCGGAGTTTATTGCTATTTTCCCCCGCTTTCAATCTGATTTCGGTTTCTTGATACGGCTCATTGACTGGAATACTGACTCAGTTTAGGTCAATCCAGAAGTTGAAAAGTCTTGAAAAATAATGTCTCTTAAACAATACCATTACGAACAGTTACTCGCTGACTATAGCAATCGGGCCAGTGCGATCGCCCTGCTTCGGCAGTATCGCACCTATTTGGAAATGATTCCAAGTATGCGGCGTCCCCAGGAAAGTGTCATTCCCATTCCCTTACCCAATGTCCGCATTCGTGAAACCCTCTCTTCCCATTCTCCTAGTGGATTGAGCGCGAATTCCGGTGATGTGATTTCTTTACCCTGCGATGTCGCAATTTTGATGTGTGACCCGGATTGGAAGGTGAAAATGGGCGGGGAAATCTTTGTGTTTATTCATCGTCCAGAAGAAGATTTTTCGGATTTACTCCGCCGCTGGCGACAAACTCAAATGTGGTTATCTCATGCCTACGAGTGGTTAATGCCTCTGCGTTACCAATACATGATTGGGGAAGGGTCGGATACGATTTATCCATTGTTTGTGGTGTTTGATGACACCCCCGATCGCATTAAACGCGGTCTCAAAGGGGCTTCTCTCCCCTTCGTGGTGCAAAACCTCAGTGGGTTGAGTGAAGATGAGGAACCTATTGAGGAGGAAGTGGAAGATATTTTTATTTTCCAGGAAGAAGAAATCATTGAATAAGAGTTGCTGCCCCTGCACTGATATAGGGAATTATAGGGGGTACTCAAGGGTTATTAAGGTGCCGTTATGATGGCAGTTTTCTGTAATTTTAAGTGAATAAATATTACCTGATGTGGGTAAAATTGTCAAGAGCTTTCTAGAAGTTTTAGACCCATTTTATCAGGGCTCCTCCAAGTCCCGATCGCCGGGAAAATCCGAGGAGTTAGCGATCGCCCAATCGGTTTTTTTGTGGCACAATCGTAACCCGCCTAGATACCACTTCTCAAACTGGCACAGGATTTCTAATTCTTCAAACCTTATGCAATAGAACCAAGCAAAACAAGTCCAGGAAACCATCAGATTTTTACACCTCTGATAACCAGAGATTGAGGGTGTTTTTTATGAACAAAGTTCCTTCGCAACAACACACAACAGCCTGAGTTATTCAAGTTTGGGCTTCCTTTGCGATCGCCTTAACCGCCACAGGAGTCGGGATTGTCAATTTACCCGTTACCAATTGGGTCAAAGGTTATATGGGAATGGGTGTCATCTTCACCGTCGGCTCATCGTTTAGCCTCGCCAAAACCCTGCGCGATCGCCATGAAGCCGAAAAACTCACCTCAAAAGTAGAAGAAGCGCGAGTCGAACGAATCCTCACCGAACATAAGCGCAAAAAAGCCCCAACAGTCATCAACCATTGAGGCTTTCTTGAAAATAGGGCCGCTTCCTACCCCTTCACCAAAGCAAAAGAATTAAAATTTCGCCTCCTTGAAGTTAGTCAAGCGCACCCCTCTAGTCGCTCACTGGCTTCTTTTTTTTTCCCTTAGACACTTCTTTTTTATGGCGGATACCCACAATGGAAACCGCCTGTTCCACCGGATATCCCACCCGGGGAATCACCTGATACAGTCGCTCTTTTTCCAGTTGTTTCAGTTCCGTGTAATCCACCCAGTGAATACAGTCCACCGGACAAGTGTCGATCGCCTCTTGAATCACATCCTCCGGGTCTCCGTCTTGGCGAACCACCCGAGAACGTCCATAATCCTCCTCAATATAGAAGGTATTTCGCGCTACATGAGCGCAATGTTTGCAGCCAATGCAAGTGAGTTCGTCCACATACACGCCATTTTGTCGCAATGCGCCGCCTAACTCTGGCTCCAAACCTGAACGTTCCGGGGCATCCCGTAACGCGCCACCTAACTCCGGTTCGAGACCCGAACGGTCCGGACTTTCGGGGATTGAAAACTCAGAAAAATCCTCCATTAGCTGGCCCAACGTTGCAAGACAACCCGGATCGAACCATCCTCATTTTTTTGTTGTTCGGCAATTTGAAACCCTTGTTTCGCCGTTTCATTCACCACGGTGTGATAGGCATAGCGCTGGGTAACTTCATTCAGAAACCGATTCACCGTCCAAGGTTGCTGCCAATATTGCAAATCAGCAACCAGGGAATATTCTTGGCCGTTCCAGGTAAAACCGATGTCATACCCATTCTCTTGGGCGATCGCCACTTCGGCGTTATGGGTTAGCCCTTTATAACCGTGAACCTCCGTCGGACCAGATTTCCACTCAATTCCCAACTCCGTTAACGCCGATTGCAACGAACTCAGATTGCGAATTTGGGTCTTAATTTGGCTGAAATGTGACATAGTTGATAACTCTCTTGTGCTGACAATTGTGAATGTAATGGGACAAGAAACAATTAAATTGCAGTTTTAGAAAAATTTACCAATCACTCCAACTCGCCTGGGCGGTTGCAGTCTGGGACAGTTCTACCACTTGGGCAAAATGTTCCGAAGTTTTCTCCTGGACCAGGACCAGTCCCAGTTGGGCTTCGATCGCCGCTGTGACTTCTGCACAGGATGCACCGACAATGCCAGTGACTTTTTCCTGCACTCGACCATCGGGGTAGATGACAAATTCGAGTGTTTCCATGCTTTTGGTTTGCGTTGTAGGTAGTTTTAATTTATCCGCAGGCATCCCTAGCACCGCCAGTCATGCCTTTGGGTCAATTCGGGGATCCTAGACTGCCCAGCTTGGCAAGTCCTGTTAACTTATTGTGACCAATCAAATTATATTGAGTCATACCTTAACAAAAATTATTACCGATTAGAGTAAATTACTCAATATCTGCTAAGTTTCCCCTAAGTTGAGAGAGTCGTCAAGTGAGCCCATCTCCCGGATATTTAGGGGCAGCAGTTTGAGTCCCAGCTATTTTCAACCCATCCCCATCCGCGCCGTTGCTCTACACTTAGGCCGCTTCACCCCCGGCTAATCTAGGACCAACCGTCTGGAAACATTGACACAATTGATGCTCCCCCATAAAACTTTTGATAGGTCTGGCCCCAGTTCTTCCATTCATAATTCTTTACAAATCCCCGCGCATCTCACCCCAGAAACCGTGTTGCGGCTCAACTTCCGTTAGATAATGATAATCTGTTTAGTTCAAGGAATCCCATGAGTAACCTGCAAACCCCCCACTCCCCAACCCCAACCCGCCTCCGCATCGGTGTTCTCGGGTTTGGAGGCTTAGGACAAGCTGCCGCCCGAATCCTCGCCCCCAAACGCGAAACCCTCTGGGTGGCTGCTGCCGATAAACAAGGATACGCCTACAATTCCCAAGGCTTAAATCCTGATGCCTGCATCAACGCCTACCATCAACAGGGGTCCCTCGGCTACCTCGAACCCAGTGGCATCCTCAGCAATGACAGCATCACCGAATTAATTTCTCAAGCTGAGGTGGATGGGTATTTCTTGGCATTACCGAATCTTCCTAATACCTTCATGGCATCGGTGGCGAGACAATTTATTGAGTCTGGATGGCGTGGAGTCTTAGTAGATGCCCTGAAACGCACTAGCGCCGTGGAACAGTTACTCGAACTCCAGGATGACTTACAAAAAGCCGGGATTACCTACATGACGGGCTGTGGTGCCACCCCTGGCTTATTGACTGCTGCTGCTGCTTTAGCCGCCCAAAGTTATGCCGAAATCCACAGCGTGAAAATTACCTTTGGAGTCGGGATTGCCAACTGGGAAGCCTATCGCGCCACGATTCGCGAAGATATTGCCCATATTCCAGGTTATACCGTAGCCCAAGCGATGGCGATGACTGATGCAGAAGTGGAAGCGTTGCTCGATCGCACCGATGGTAAATTGGCCTTGGAAAATATGGAACACGCCGATGATATCATGTTGGAATTGGCGGGAATTTGTTCGCGCGATCGCGTCACCGTCGGCGGTATTGTGGATACCCGCAATCCCAAAAAGCCACTCAGTACCAATGTGCAAATTACTGGTCGCACTTTCGAGGGTAAAATCTCCACTCATACCTTTACCCTAGGGGATGAAACCAGTATGGCGGCGAATGTTTGCGGCCCTGCTTTTGGCTATTTAAAAGCAGGTATGCGCTTGCACCAACGGGGGATTTACGGGTTGTTAACAGCGGCGGAAGTGATGCCGTTGTTTGTCCAGTAAGGGTGAGTGAGGGACGGGTTTAGTCTGATGGGGCGATCGCCGGGTGAGTATTGAAGTGCGATCGCCCCCGAGTCGGATTAAGTCAGGCGATCGGGGAGGGAACCACTTCTGTCAACTCCGTCATCACTGCACCGCGATTAATCAGATCCTGTTTCGTCTCCTCCGAAAGCCCCATCACCTTAGACAAAATCGCTCCTTCTGCGATCGCACCATTCAAATTCGCACCCCGCAAGCGCACCCGCACCAACTTGGCATGATTCAACTTCGCATCCACCATCATTGCTCGAAACAAGTTTGCACCAGTGAAGTCCGTATAATGCAACGTGGCATAACTCAAGTCTGCACCGCCCAAATCTGCATCGGTAAGGTCCGCACCACTTAAATCCGCACCACTGAGATTCGCGCCAGTCAAATTTGCGCCAGTTAAATTTGCACCACTGAGATTCGCACAATAGAGATTAGCCCCGATTAGGGTAGACCGGAAAAAATCACACCCAATCAGTTTAGCCCGAAATAGATTCGCCCCAAACAAGCTCGTGCGAAAGAAACTGACACCACTTAACTCCGCATTACTCAGATCCGCCCGGAACAGGTCCGTATCGCGAAAATCTCGTTCTCCAGCAGCATACCGTTCTAGTAGTTCGTTAGCATCCATATTTTTAAGGGGGTTATTTGACAGCTTACTCTTCTATTTTCTCAGAATAAGGCAGTTATTTGGCAAAGTTTAATATTTGGCTAACAGTTGGGGTTGTGATGAGCAGGGGTTGGAGGGCGAGAAAACCACTCTGTAAGAAACCGAGTTTCCAAGGAGAGGGGTACAAAGGCAATGGAAACCTGTCCGGCGAAATGTTACCCCCCGCAAAGATGTATGACTTTTAAAATTGTAGCTATTTAAATTGTAGCTAAAGTTAAAAGCTCATCTAGCTGGGTTTTAAAGTCCGTCGCCACCTTTAAAGGAGTATAGGTTTCTCCCTCGTAGGGTTGCCAAATATGAGTAGAATTAAATGGTTTAAACCCGGGCATCGTTTCCACCCCTTCCGTCAAATTTTGAGCTAAAACCAATCCAGGGATTGATAAATCAGGTAAATCTTCCATGAGCTCGCTATAAGTCCTAAATTCATCAACTTCCACCCCAACTAAAGCATAGCGAAACGAAGCAGTAAGCCGGAGAATTTGATAGAAGAGAATCCCTAATTCTGTCATCATATAAGCACTCTCAGGCGTCGTAATGCCCACTTCACTCAGATTGTTGGCGCAAACCCGACACCACCAATTTTTTTCCATATCTTGAAAAATGTCTGTTTGATATCGAGATTTACAATGAGATGAAACTAGCCATTTTCTTCTTTCAAAGTAACGAGGATATGAAACTAGCCATTCTCTTCTTGCAAAGTGACGAGGATCGGAAAGCAGCCATTTTTTTCTTGCAAAGTGACGAGGATCGGAAACTAGCCATTTTACTTTTTCAAAGTGTTGATTAAATAGATTTACATTGTTTTCATCCGGTCCACATTCTGCCGACAAACTGAAGATCAATGCCATTGTTAGAGACTCCTATAATCAGATTATTTTAATCAATTCTTTCCCAATCATTTTGGGTATTGGCTAATGCTGCCTCATACCGTTCCAAAGACATTGTAACACTTGGCACGATACTCACGTGCGTCGGGCTATCTTGAAGCGCCTCCAAATCCCCCCGAATATTTTTATCGTCAATTTGCCAGAGGGGGTCTTTTCCACTCCCCCCAAATTTTGCAGGGCGGCGAAATGCAGGTAAACTTTCAATGGAAAGAAAAACAGACAGTCCCTTTCGACCCCCAATGGCAACATCAACAAGTTCTCCTGCAAACTGACGTTCTGACTGGGGTAACAGATAGCCTTGCTTATTCAGATACCCGGCAGGCATTTGTTCAATATCTATGTCCCTCCCAAGTCTAACCCCTAGTAATTTAGCACTGCGACCTATTTTAGGCTTACCATTTTCTGCCGCCATCCCCCGATAATAAAGTTTTGCCATCACTCAATATTATCCAATATTCATTAGAGTTAAATATTTCAATCCATCTAAAACTACTCTTCCGGTTCGATTCCCGCAGCCCGAAGTTGAGCCACTAATCGTTCCGCCCGTTGGCGTTCCTGTTCAATCCGTTCTGTACGCCACAAGAGTAAATTTCCCGCTTCATCCCACCAGCGTAGCCAGTATCCGGGACGATTTTCTCGTTGTCCTTGCCAGACTCCTAGAAATAGCTGCATTTCTGGAATCCAATAGCGGTTTTCTTCATTGGCTGATTCCAGTTGATACCGCTGATTTTCTCCTA
>NZ_JAFLQW010000542.1 GCF_017313335.1 Phormidium pseudopriestleyi FRX01
GAGGGTTTTGCCATCGGGGGTGACTGCCACGGACCACACTGCTGCGGAATGTCCTTGGCACAACACCAAGGGTTTACCCTCAACTTGCCACAGATAAATTTCCCCATTGGCATCTCCGGTGGCAAACCACTCCCCATCAGGACTAAATGCTGCGGATAAAACTGTCCCAAAGACCGTCGTAAAGGTACAATATTTTAAATTAGCTTGGGCTAAATTGACATTTCGTAAATTAGCTGATGTAAAATCAGCCCCTAAGATTACCGTATCCTGGAGGTCACTATTATCCAAAGCATTGGGGTCAAGTTTTAATAGTAATGTGACGGCATTTCCACCGAGATATCCCGCTTCATTTTCGCATTGACCTTGGGTGGATTGGACTAATTCTAATAAGCGAGTTTGGGTCGCTTCTCCGGGTGCAATGCTAGGCAATAATAGCTCTAAAACCGCTTGGGTTAAGGGCGCTTTGCCAAAAGTTTGGGAGAGTTCGGACGGAGGGGGAAACTGTTTGAGGTCCGCAAATTCAGCAAAATCCGGGGCTAAAATGCCCAATTCTACGGCAAATTTGTAGGCAACAAAAAACTCTAATAGTGAGCGATGGGCGGGAGTATAGTCCCCTTCGGCATTGCGAATTAGCATGGTTTGAGCCATCATGTCATAATGCCAGTGGTCTAAATCTTTTTGTTGTTGGACCACGGTACTAAAGAGGCGACGCAGGCGATTGGGAAATTCCCGGAAATTGAGACTCATGCGATCGGTGGAGAGCATTTCCCAAGACAGTTCGCAGAGGAAATATAATTTATCTGCCATTGAGGTAAAAGTGCGCTCAGTTTTAATATCCCGTTCCATTTTTCGGCGCACGGCATAAAAGTAAATTCGGGATAAATCAATGGGTTTTCCTGACTCAATTTCTGGGAGTGCTTCTAAAATTAACTCAATCATCACCGGACGTTTTGCCAAATCCAATAATTTGGCATTGTGCATGACCTTTTCCACCGTTGCTGCTGTTGCCCGTTTGCTAATGACTTCGCGGATTTGGGTGGAATTGAGCTTTTCAATTTCCAGGACTTCAAACTGGGGAGTTGCACCGATTAAATTGGCGGTGGATGCTTTTAATTCCGCATTTAAAAGGGCGCGTCCTTCTTGAGCTTCGGGAAAATGTTCTGTCCGACAGGTGAGGATGACTTTTGACCCGGGAACGACGACTTTGGCGAGTTCCCAAAAGTTATTAATCATTTGTTGGCGATCGACTTTGGCGGCCATTTCATCAAAGCCATCAAAAATCAACAATAATTTCCCCATCCGATTTAATTGTTCAAAGGCAGAGTAACCGGGTAAGCCAATTTCATGCTGACGGAAAAAGAATTCTGAAAACAAGGATTCGACGCTGACTGCTTTAGCATAATCCCGTAAGGGAATGACTAATGGCAGGCGAGGACGGGGAAATCCTTCTTCTTTGGCGGCGCGATATTTTTTAACAGTTTCCCAAGCATAATGAAGGGCAAACCAGGTTTTTCCGGTGCCAAATTCCCCTAAAATTGAGATATGTTCTTTCGCTGGGTCATCCACCCAACGGTTGATATAGCGGTCGATCCAGCCGTTGCGTTCATCGTACCGACTTTTGGCAATGCGTTGGTGAGTGATCGGATCTATTTCTTCTTTGGTACAGGCAAGGGGGACATATAAGCGTTCAATATCTCGCTGCTTGACTTCTGCTTCTAACCAATCGATATATCGACTAAAATCTGCTACTTCGTCGATGAGTTCGTCAAAGGTGTAACAGAATAAAACATCATCATTTTCAACGATATCTACCGCCGCTTGACTAATCCGCCTCGGGGCAACTAACCAGCCTTCATCGGCTTTTTGGATATCTACTGAGTTCCGTAAATGATTGACATCACTAATGGTAACTTCCCCTTCAATGCCCCGGACTACAATGCGATCGAACCCGCGACGAGCGCGGATATTAATAATCCATTCAAAGTAAGTGGGGGTTTGAGCGTCATAAGATTCAAAGTCATATAAAGCTTCTAGCCAGTTGCGTAATTGCCGAGCAAATTCTGACCTAAACCGAGGGGTTTGAGTGGCTGCTGGCAGAATGGGGTCGGGTTCGCTGGCGGTGAGTTTGGCAATTTCTTGGCGGAGGTCTTCCAGGGCATTGAGATTTTCCAGCCGCTCTAAAATTTGGCTGGTATTGTACCGCAAATCTTCAATTTTGCGAAATTCCAAGACTTCGGCAGGGGTGCGGGTGCGGTTGGCAATTTCCATGAAAATGCTGCTGAATTTAGCCAATTCCCGCTGATAGTCAATATGGTTTTCCCGAATTTTATCCCCCAAGGCAAAGCCATCGATATAGGATTCAGCTTCGGTGAGGAGGGTATAGGGGTCGTTGCGATCGAAGGCTTTACGAAAGCCGAGATAAATTTCGTTTTGTCGAAAAAGTTCGAGGACGAGTTGGAGTTGGTCTACGTCGAAGTTATCGAGGTTTTGAATGCCATATTCGACTAAGGCATACCGATAAACTCCGGTAAAATCTGCCGGAGGATGGTCTGCATCAATTTGAAATTTTTTGAGTAATTTAATAACTAATTCGTTGCGTCTAGCGGTATTAATGATGAGGGGAGTGGCAACGCGAGCGATCGCCAGAATCGCCCGAACGATCTCGTCAATTCCTACCATAGTTTTTTCCTCGATCTGCGATGACTAATAACCTCGATAGCAATCCTATCTCAGTTGTGAAATGCTCTCACCCCCAACATATAGCGTTTCTCATGTCCATAAGGTACAGCCCTCACCCCAAACCCCCTTCGACCCTGAGCTCTGAGCCAGTCGAAGCCTGTCCTGAGCTTGTCGAAGGGGGTCGAAGGGTCGAAGGGGGCTTTGAAAAGTACGCGAATGAGTCCGGGAACCGCTATAAGGCGGCCCAAAGCGGGAGAGGGGAGCTTAAGAATTCGTGGCCATGTTCATTACTGGGGGTAAATGGGGTTACGGTGGAGTCCCTGATCAAACCTAACGCAATTTTCCCCAGTTAGCCTAGGGTGGTTAACCCACACTCGATTAGAAAGTGGGGGAAATCCTTGTACAGCCTTCTGTTTATTCTATTCGGTCCTGAGAAATGCTAACGGGGAGACCTAACCCCTTACAAGAGTAGGTTTTTTACGTTTAGGGGGATTTGCCTTTCTATTAACTGCACGAACGGTCCCCGGACCTTGGCAAGGGGAGGGTTAGGGTGGGGTCCTCCTGAAGTGGCAAAGCCACTTCAGGAAAAATTAGTGGGTGGAGTGTCGGAGTGACGTGGCGATCGCCTGAGTTACGAAGAAATAGGTTGGACTAGCCTCTATACAGGTGTGCTCGTCTCCAGTGAGTGCGTTATGTGGCGATCGCCACATAACGGGAGACCCCACCCTAACCCTCCCCTTGCCAAGGTCCGGGGACCGTTCGTGCAGTTAATCTTAAGGTCCAATCAATCACCATAAGCGTAAAAAACCTACCATTGTAAGCCTACGAGGGGAGGGGTTTGGGGAGAGGTCTCTTTCTCCAATTCACCAACGGAGTCCTAACCCAGTCAGGGCGATCGCCTCCCCCAAAACCTCCGGGCACCCAGTCGCTTAAAAAACACGGAAAACCCTTGCCATCAAGGCTTTTCACTCCGCTAAGCCGGACTAAACCGATGCGGAACAGATGGGAATGCAGGGGTAGAGAATGCCCTAATGGGGGACCTCTAGTTTGCACCCCCAACGGTAATCTCCCCCATTAGGGCCGAGATGCTATGTTTCAGATTAGCGAACCAAGATTTACCATAGAAATAACCCCTTGGGAAACTTGTTGATGAGTTACTGTCCGAATCCCGATTGTCCGAATCCGATAAATCCTGACCTGACGATGTTTTGTCGCACCTGTGGTACCAAGCTGGTGTTGGGACAACGGTATCGTTTGGTCAAACTCATCGGGACGGGAGGGTTTGGTAGAACGCTGTTGGCACTTGATGAGTTCAAACCCTCGAAACCGCAATGTGTGGTTAAGCAGTTTTATCCCCAATCCCAACAGAATTCGGAGAAGGCGAATCAATTATTTCAGCAAGAGGCAATTCGTCTGGAACAATTGGGCAAACATTCCCAAATTCCTGAACTGTTTGCTCATTTTGAACAGGAAAATAGTCAATATATTGTCCAGGAATTTATTGATGGACAAAATTTAACGGAAGAACTCGCTGAACAGGGTCGATTTTCTGAATCGGCGATTGTTAGTCTGCTGGAGGATTTATTGCCGGTTTTAGGTTTTGTCCACAAAGGTAAGGTGATTCATCGGGATATCAAACCGGAAAATATTATTCGGCGTCGTCACGATCGCAAGTTAGTTATAGTCGATTTTGGGGCGGCTAAATATGCCACGGGAACTACCTTAAATCAAACCGGCACTACTATTGGCACTAAGGGTTATGCGGCACCGGAACAAACCTTTGGCAAGGCGGTATTTGCCAGTGATCTCTACAGTTTGGGGGTGACTTGTATTCACTTGTTGACGACCCGAGAACCGTTTGAAATGTATGATGCGATGGAAAGTACCTTTGTCTGGCGAGAGTATTTAGGTATCAATAAAGTGAGCGATCGCCTCGCCACGGTTCTGGACAAGGCGATCGAAAGTAGTGTGAGACGGCGCTATCAATCTGCTGAGGAACTCATGCAAGGGTTGAAGGCCGCCCCGTCCAACGTGAGTAGGACCATCACACCCCAATCCCGATCGCCTGCACCGACTCCCCAACGGGCGATCGCCCCGGTGCGAGTGAGCACGCCTCCGGTTACTGTGTCGGAAATTGGCAGTTTGGTGGGACATGGTGCGCCGGTTAAAACGGTTGCCATTAGTGCCAATGGTCAACTGTTAGTTAGTGGCAGTCGTTCCGGGATTAAATGGTGGCAACTCCATGAGGGTCAAGAATTACCCACCCTTCGCAGCAGTTGGCCCGAGGAACCCTTTGCCGGGGTGAGTGCGGTGGCTTTTTCCCCCGATGGCCGACTGTTGGCCGCAGGCAGTGGCGGGGGGGCGATCGCCTTGTGGGATGTGACGTTACGGCGGATTCTGCGCCTGCTCAAAGCACCTGCGGCGGTCAAATCGGTGGCCTTTTCCCCCGATGGCCGACTGTTGGCTGCTGGGGGAACTGATGGGGCGATCGCCCTCTGGGAGACGGCCTCTTGGCGGCTATTTCGCCCTTTGAATGGTCATTCCGCTGCGGTGAACTCTGTGGCCTTTTCTCCCGATCGCCGCACTTTAGTCTCTGGAAGTGAAGATACTTCCATTGTGTTCTGGGATGCGACAACCCAGGAGGATCAACAGACGGGATGGGGACGCTCAGGGGCTGTGAATGCGATCGCGATTTCTCCCTGTGGTCGCTTCCTCGCCAGTGGTTGTGCCAATCGCACAATTTTGTTGTGGGAACTGCCCTCAAGACAGCAAATTGGTACTCTCACCGGACATTCCACCGGGGTCAATTCCGTGGCCTTTTCCCCCAATGGAGAAACCCTAGCATCGGGAAGTGATGATACTTCCATTGTGCTATGGGATGTGAAAACTGGACAAGAAAAGCGCACTTGCTGGGGGCGATCGGGGGTCGTCCATGCCGTCGCCTTTACTCCCGATGGCAATACCCTAGTCAGTGGAACCGAGGATACAACGGTTAAAATTTGGCAGTTGCGGGGATAATCTTCACCGAACCCGAACAGGTTTTATTCCTCGTCGAGTCTTAACTCAATCTCGGGTTTTCTGTCTAAGGGCAAGATGATTTCAAATTCAGTGCCGATTCCCTCTTGGGAGTTAAGATTGAGTTGACCTTTATGCTTGTCTCGGACAATTTCATTACTAATGGCTAATCCTAATCCTGTTCCTTTCCCCACAGGTTTGGTGGTGAAAAAAGTATCAAAAATTCGCTGTTGAATTTGAGCGGGAATTCCAATCCCATTATCGGCAATTCGGATAATGACTGCGGATTGGTCTTCGCGGTTGATCAGTTCCGTGGCGATCGCCAACTGCGGTTTCCAAGTTTGATTCCCATTCAAATTTTGGGATTCTTTCTCTTTCCGTTCTAATAAAGCATCAATGGCATTTCCCAGCAAATTCATAAACACTTGGCTCAACTGCCCCGAGTAGCAGTCCACTAACGGCAAGTCTCCATAATTTTTAACCAGTTCAATATCATACTTGATTTGATTGTTTAAAATCAACAGGGTACTATCCAAACATTCATGTAAATCTGCTGGTTTACGCGCCGTTTCATCCAGATGAGAAAAGTTTTGTAACCCGCCGACAATCTTCGTGAGTCGGTCGGAACTCACCACCAGAGATTGCACCAGCTTGGGTAAATCTTTCCTTAAGAACTCTAAATCAATATTCTCGATGGTTTCGATAATTCTTTCCGAAGGAGTCTCCATTTCCTCCTCATACACCGACACCAGTTCTAGCAAATCTTGACAGTAGTTGGCTAAAAATCCCATATTTCCTGAAATACAATTCACGGGATTTTTAATTTCATGAGCAATTCCCGCCACCATCCGCCCTAAAGATGCCATTTTTTCCGTTTGAATGGTATGGGAACGGGTTTGCTCTTGCAGCATCTGGGTGGTGAGTTCATAGACTTGAGATTGGGCGATGAGTAACTGATGAACGTCTAAGAGGCGATAGACATCCGGTTCCATCTCGACCACAATTGGTTCATAGAGAAACTCGGGCGATCGGCCTAAAGATTGCCTTGCCGCCATGCCAATGGGTAGATAGCTGGGAAAGGTGAGAGGTTCGATTTTTGTAAAGTTATGTAAGGCTTTTAATGGTCTTCTGGAGAATAATTCTAGCCCGTAGGGACGGCTCAAATGTTCCAAAAATCTCCGTCGAGAAATCGTGCCAACAAACTTACCCGAGTCGGTTAAAATAGCGCCGGGAAGCAGTGGGTTTTCGGCTAAGGCTTTGGCTAAGTCGGATCCGGGACAGGTGACTTCTATTTCAAAATCAAACAGGGTTAGGTCCGCAAGAGTAGAGTCTAACGTAAGTTTACCAACCAGTCGGTCTGGGGTAACGGGAACGAATTGTTCTAAATTTTTCACGGATGTTGCAAGCATTACGGGTTTCCTCGTGAGGGACAATGGGTATCATGAGAAATTAAAAAGTTATTTATTTTACAGAATGAATTTATTTTACAATACATCTTTCCTCTAGATTAATTCCTTAAAAAAGTTTAATTTAAAATTAACCTGGAATTAACCTAGGACCGAGAGACAGGAGTCACAAATTAGGTCAAACAACCGGCTGGACCTAATTTGTTACGAATTAGCAAAAAATTGGTAAAAAACCCCGGGTTTTCTTCTTTCTATGATACCCGAATCCTTGGGGTAAGTTTGACCACAGGATGAAAAATCCCGAGGGAATGAATTGAAGAAATCCTATTAATCTGTAGAGACTTGTAAATCCGTAAATTCCGACAAGTCCCCAGGCAAACCGGGAGGGGTTTAAAATTGCGGATCTGTTAATTTTCGTGACAAATTGAGCAGTCACGACCCCCTTGCTTGGCTCGATAGAGGGCCTGATCTGAGGAAGCAATGAGATCTTCTAAGCAGTCATGTTTTGTGGGGATGACTGTAGCAATGCCGATACTGAGGGTGATCCGATCGCAGACTTTGGAGTTCCGATGGGGGAGATGGAGGGTGGCGAGGGCCTTACGGATGCGATCGGCAACGGCGATCGCCCCATCGGCGAAGGTATTAGGCAAAATCACGGCAAATTCTTCCCCGCCATATCGCGCCACTAAATCCTCCCGACGACTGCCACATTCCTTTAAAACTCGTGCCACCTGTTGCAAACAGCGATCGCCAGCCTGATGTCCGTAGGTGTCATTATAGTCCTTAAAAAAATCAATATCGCATAACAGCAGGGATAGGGGTTTTTTCTCCTCCGTGACGCGGTCCCATTGTTGAGACAAATAGCGATCAAACATTCGCCGGTTCGCGACTTGAGTTAATCCATCTAAAGTCGCCTGTCTGTGTAACTCTTGATTCGCTACTTCCAGTTTCTGATACAGTTTTTGGAGTAATTCTGTGGCTAATTCGTGAATGTGGGCATGGGCGAGTAATAATTGATGCACGTCCAACAAGCGATAGGTTCCCGGGGCTATTTCAACCACAATGGGTTCATAAAGGGAATCGGGCGATCGCGACAAAACCCCCTGAACCGCCGCGACAATGGTGACAGAACTTTTAAACCGTAAATATTCAATTTGAGTAAACCGATATAAAACCTGAATCTGCCGTTTGAAAAATAATTCTAACCCGTAAGGCCGGGAAAGCTGCTCAAAAAATCTTCCCCGAGAAATCATCCCTAACAGTTCACCTTCCCCCAGCAAAATTACTCCGGGCAGCAAGGGATTTGCATTAAACATTTCCGCCACTTCCCGTCCCATCACTTCCGCATTCACCTGATAATTATAAAGGGAGAGCGCCGATAGAGTTGACTCTAAATGCAACGTTTTCATACAGACGCGATCGGACAGTAAGAAGGATGAATCTGGAAAGGACTGATTTATAATAGAAGAGTTCCCCAGATCCATTGTGTTCGATGTATAAAGTTTCATGTCTTCTCCGTCATTTAGAAAGTTTAGCATTGCCTATTTCAGGGGTGAGTTAGCCCTTGGGATTATTGAGCCGTGAGGGCTCACCGGGGTTGACTAGAGTCTGTCTATTGATTTCCGGTCAGAAACATCGGGCGAGGGGGTACAATAAGGGCAAAATCCGCATAAGAATATCCTAAACCGATTCAGGAAATTTCTGGGCAATCTTACAGATTTTTTAATGTTTTGATACAATTACTGAGGATCATGCTGATCCAGGAGGAATTTTTTATAGACCATTCATGAATTGGATAAGATTAAATTAAATTTTATTTAATGTTTTGTTAAACTTTAAATTAGTTTAAGCCCGGTTTCAATCATCGGTTACCCTGATGATCCCGAGGGGTGGATCCGGGAAAGCCGATCGCCCAGGTGGGACTATACCCGGGAAAAAATCGAGTGGGGATCAGCCCAGGTGGAGGCGATCGCCAACCACAGGTTTTCCCTTATTCCTTGTAATATGATGAAGACGGTTTGCACTTGGCTCCAACCTCAAGGGCATCCAGAGATTCTTTTGTTCTGGGTTCATTCCCGTTCCTTTCCTCGGAGGATTGAAAGCAAAGGGCGACCTTACCCTATAAACAATCTGGACTGCTCAGGGGACTTTCTCCCCGGATTAATTGATATAGAAGCTCCTCACTGCGAAAAATAGGCCGAACCGCATGATGAATCAAGTACACTACGCCTTTACCCTGTTTATGAGTCTGCTTGTAGAGGCTCTGCCATTTTTGCTCCTCGGGGTGTTGTTATCCAGTGCATTGTTGTTGTTCGTAGATGAAACAAAGCTCATTTCATCCATCCCTCCCAACCCGGTCCTAGGGGCCTTAATCGGCAGTTCCATTGGGTTTCTGTTTCCCGTCTGCGAGTGTGGCAACGTCCCCGTGGCGCGACGATTACTGATGCAGGGGGCATCCCCCTCAGTGGCAATTGGGTTTTTACTGGCGGCTCCCACGGTGAATCCGATTGTGATTTGGTCCACTTGGACCGCATTTCGGGACCAACCAGAAATTGTGGTGTTGCGGGTGGTCTTTTCCCTGGCGATCGCCACGATTATTGGCTCAGTCTTTAGTCTACAAAAAGATTTAACCCCCTTCGTACAACCGATGGTGGCACGGGCGATCGCTCAATCCTCTCGGGCTAAATCCTCGGGGACCCCCACAAAAAAAGATTGGTCCTCAGATTCTGAAAACTCCTCCCCCCTGTTACAGTCAGGAACGTTTTTATTAGGCAATCCAGGCAGTCCCCAGCGCCTAGATGCCACCACGATGGAGACGATGTTATTGGCGTCGAAAGCCGGAAATTTGGGGGGGACAGGGGCGGCACTCACAGGCGATCGCCTGTTTTCCCAGCGACTGCGGTTGTTTGTCGAGAATGTCATGGCTGAACTGCGGGAACTCGGAGGGGTCCTCGTCTTCGGCAGTGCGATCGCCGCCATCATTCAAGTCGCCGCACCTCGGGACTTAATTCTCAGCTTAGGACAAGGCCCCATAACTTCCATTATTGCCATGCTCGTCCTCGGCGCTGTCGTGTCAATTTGCTCTACGGTAGATGCCTTTTTTGCCCTCTCCTTTGCCTCCACCTTTACCACCGGCTCCCTGTTAGCCTTTTTAGTTTTTGGACCGATGATTGACATCAAAAGTATCGGACTAATGATGTCGATTTTTAAACCAAAACCCCTGGTTTACTTGTTCTTAATTTCCGGGCAGTTAACCTTTTTACTCACCCTGGCTTACAACTTGAAATTTAGCTAGGAGAAATCAGGGATAAAGCGGGAAGCTGGCTTAAAAATGGGTTGAAATCTCCAAAAGGCAGCCCTCACCCTAAATCCCTCTCCCAGGGGGAGAGGGACTTCTAGCTCCCCTTCTCCCCCTGGGAGAAGGGGTTGGGGGATGAGGGTTCGGTGGAGACATTCGCATCATCAAGATGCACCCCAAGAATGAGTTGAAATCTCCGCCTCCATTCCCTCACCTCTCCCTCCCTTGCTCGCCCATCACGTTCCTATTGCAACTGGAAACCTTCACATCTAATATGGCTGTTCAATCTTCCAAAATTTTCCGATTTTCAAGCTGGGGACCCTGGATCGAAGTCCTCTCGATCTTAGCTTGGGGTGTATTACTCCTCAAATATTGGGTGAGTGGGGAATTAAATATCCTAATTCACCCCAATTTCTTTGCCCTCACTAACGGGACTGGAGTATTGTTGATTCTGCTTGCCTGCTATAAGGGTGCTCAATTGGTCCATCAACAGAGGCGATCGCGACGGGTCCGCAATCGAGGCGCGAACACCGCAACCCCCGAGATGCAGCATATAACCCTGTTTCCTCCCGGATGGAGTGCGACGTTGCTCTTAGTCACTGCTGTGCTCGGTTTCCTGATTAGTCCGAGAGTCTTTGCCAGCGAAAAGGCAATGATGCGGGATGTCAACGATTTTTTACCCGTCACCCAATCCCAACCCCAAGCTTTTCGCACCGCCAGAAAGCCCGAAGAGCGATCGCTCATTGACTGGGTACGAACTTTAACCGTTTATCCCGAACCCGATGCTTATACCGGGCAACAGGTCAATGTGCAAGGGTTTGTCATACATCTACCAGACTTGCCCGAGGAATACTTCTTAATTTCTCGCTTTGTGATTACCTGTTGTGCGGCAGATGCCTATCCCGTCGGACTGCCGGTGAAATTGTCCCAAAGTCGCACGGCGTATCCCCCCGATACTTGGTTAGAAATCCAAGGAGAAATGAGTACGGAAATTTTGGGCGATCGGCGTCAATTGACAATTGTTGCGAATTCCATTCAGGAAATTCCCGAACCCCGAAATCCTTATGAATATTAATTGATGGGGTTCCCTGAACTAAAAACCGGGTAAGTTAAACTCGGTTTTTAACCCCTGCCCTCCCAAAGTGCATTTTGCGCCCCATGAACATCAGGATATCCCCGATAATCGGGACTGTACCAAGTTGAATCGCTATTCGGAGTACGATGTAAGGGTTCCAAATCGCCCAAACGTCGGTAAATCTTCATACCAGGCTAATGCTTGCCGATGCGGACTATTTTGAGTGTCATCCGGGGTAAAACCAGCCCTCTGGCTCAAAACAACATTCCAATCTGCGGCATCAATCTCCCGTCCATTTCTTGTCTGAGTTATCGGTTCCTCAGACCCCGCCACATTTTGATAATAATTATCAGCAAATGTGACATTTTTCCAAACCGTAACTTCCGGGTCGTTCCGGCTTCGTAAAGGCGACGGTAAAGAGGATTGGCTGAAATCGTGAGGGTCGATAGTGGTCATCATCAAGTCAGCGGGGTTATCCTCAGTTCCCCACAAATTCGGGAAGAAAGTTCCCATGCGTTGAATGATTTCACTGTTGATAACTGCTCCTTGACCCACGCCAATGAAATGCATCGGCGACTTAAAGAATGCGTTGTTGTCTAACTGTTGGTTTAAGCTAACCAAAGAAGCGAACATTGCATCGGCTGCGGCTTCAGCAAACCCAGAGTTATAGCCGGTTTGGTGAGGGGTCATTTCTAAGTCGGGGATGAGAACTAAGGGAGAGCCGAATTTACTTTCTGGGATGTTGTAAATTTTGGTGCCTTGGTTATTGCGCCAATACCATTGACCTGTTCCCGCTTCATAGTACATGACTAAACCGCCATCATTTTCTGGGGAGAAGGGTTGGGTGATGTGCAACGCCATTTGTTCAAATTGTTGATTGATTAGATTGGGTTGAACTTCCAATCCCCGAGTTAATACTGTGATGCTACTAAAAGCGTTTCCATCAATACTGGGTTGGACCGCTTGCGGTGTTTTGAACTGACTATCCTTAACAATCGGCGTCGGTGAGCCATTAATCACTGCTTCTATGGCCCAATGATACTTCTGACCCGCCGTTAACATCCGGTCATCAGGCAGTGTAAACTCGTCTTTTGAACCCGCTTGAGAGCCCCCATTCCAAGTCCACACACCCTCTTTCCAAGTCGCCGTTAAAATCCGATTCGGATTGTAATCCCTTCCTGCTGTTAGTGAGTCTAATTCCGGCCAAGTATCCCCCGGTAACAACCCCTCTCCCTTCGGAAACACGCTCACATAAAGCCTTACTTCCTTCACCTCATCCGGGTCGATCGCACCACAAACATCATCCTCATCCTCATCC
>NZ_JAFLQW010000565.1 GCF_017313335.1 Phormidium pseudopriestleyi FRX01
CCACTTTGGCGGAAATTTTGTAGATATCTTCTTCCACATACCCCTTCATCGCCCCACTTGCCATCAACTCATGGAGTAACTCCGATTGTTGTTCAGACATTTGACCATCGGCATAAACCACAATCAACGTAATGGCAAACAACGCTTCTATCGGCGTGAGTTTTTCCGTTGATTTCGCGTAGGTTTTGAACAGTTTGTCATACTTGCTCATGGTATCCCCCTCTTGCGGACTCTCCCAGGTGAACCGGCGTTACTGCATTCCAGGCAATATCTGGCGAATCAAATCCGACGTGACGCGATCGCTCACCGTTGCTGCACCAATTTGCGTCGGTAACACAAACCGCACTTGTCCATCTTTCACCTTTTTATCAGTTTGCAGGGTGTCAATAATTTCCTCAAGATTCAATCCTTCGGGTAACTTCGTCGGCAACCCGGCTTTTTCAATTAAGGCAAACTGACGGCGATCGCACTCCTCATCCCAGAGTCCCAACGCCACCGCTAACCGCGATGCCGCCACCATCCCGATCGCCACCGCTTCCCCGTGATTCGTCCCCTTATAGTGAGTCAAACTTTCCACCGCATGAGCGATCGTATGACCATAATTCAGAATCGCCCGCAAACCCGCTTCTTTTTCATCTTTGCCGACAACATCCGCCTTACTTTGGCAAGAACGGGCGAGAATTTCTTCCAAAAATCCCGCATCTACATACCGCAACTGATCCAACCGCTTTGCCTGTTCCATCTGGGTGAATAATTCCGCATCCCAAATCACCCCATATTTAATCACCTCGGCCATTCCTGCTCGAAATTCCCGGGCTGGGAGAGTTTTTAGCACATCCGGGTCGATCGCCACCAACTTCGGTTGATAAAACGCCCCAATCAGATTTTTCCCCTGGGGATGATTCACCCCAGTTTTGCCCCCAATGGAAGCATCCACCATAGCTAACAGAGTGGTTGGAACTTGGACAAAATTAATCCCGCGCAACCAAGTCGCCGCCGCAAATCCGGTCATATCTCCCACAACCCCACCGCCTAAAGCAACCATTGTGGAGGACCGTTCTAGGCGCTGAGATAGGGCCGCATCGTAAATTTTTTGAATGGATCGCAGGGTTTTGTATTGTTCTCCTGCCATCAGGATGCAGGTGGAGACGTCAAATCCCGCTGCAGTTAAGGAGGACCGGAGGCGATCGCCATACCGTAGATCCACCACGGGGTTGGATACCACTAATACTTTTTTCCCCAACTTCAGGGGCTGCATCTGCGTCCCGAGGTCATCTAAGGATTGAGGGGCGATCGCAATATCATAACAGTCCTGGGGCAGATTGACGCGGATAACAGACGGCATGGTAAACAACCCATTCACTAAACCTAGAGGGCTGTATTGTATCGCAAGCCATGATTCAATAGTGGGTAACGATTTTAAATGGAGATAGTTCTCAATGTCTGGAATCCTTGCTTACGCCTTAATTGTCGGTGGAGCCTTCGTCAGTGCGGTAGTCCTCATGTTTGGATTGCGTGCCGTTAAGCTGATCTAACTCAATTCTGTAAATGGGGGTTTCGGCCCCCGTTCGGTTCTAACTGGACCCCACCCGGATTTAGGATCACTCCTGCCTCTGTTGTTTCGAGGCCAAAAACTCCCGAACCACTTCATCATATCGGCGAAATTCTCCATCAACTTGATAGTTCATTTGTTGCATTTCTGCTTCAGAAATTAACCCAGATAGTTGGGTAATTGCTGCTTCTAACTCGGGATGTTTTTCTAATGTTTCAGTCCGAATTATTGGAACGGCTTGATAAGGGGGGAAATAATTTTTATCATCTTTTAACACAACCAATCCCAATTTGTCAATTAATCCATTAGTAGAATCTCCAGCAATTAAATCGACTTTTTTATAAACTAATGCCCGATACATTAATCCTAAATCCATGACTTCTGGAGGGCGGGCAAAGGTTAACTGATAGGTGGCAGCCAAGCCGGAAAACCCATCTTCCCGACTCATAAATTCATAGCCAAATCCGGCTCTCCATTGGGGGGTATATTCCGCTGCATCGGAGAGGTTTTTTAAATTCAAGTTCCGCGCATCTTCTCCTCGAACCATGATGGCAAAGGTATTATTAAAGCCTAATGGAGGCATGACGGTTAAGTTAAATTGGTCTTGATAGGCTGTTTTTACGTTCTGGTAAACTGTTTCCGGGTCGGAGATGGGGGATTGGTTTAAAATTGCTGTAAAAGCTGTGCCGGTATATTCAACATAAGCATCAATTTTGCCGGTTCTGAGGCCATCATGACAGAGGAATGTCCCGCCTAAATTTAACTGGCGATCGACCGTTAAATTGGTTTGGGATTCTATCTGTTGAGCGAGGAGTTCCCCGAGGATATTTTGCTCAGTGAAATTTTTAGAGCAAATCACAATATCGGCTCTTCCCCTAGGGCGGGAGTTGTCTGTTTGACACCCGGTGAATAACCCTAAATTGACCGTAAAAACTGCTAATAATAAAAATTGTTTTGCCTTCATTTTTTGACCGTTAATTGATGTTCAATCCAGCCGATCGCCCCATCGGCAATTAAGGCGATCGCCGCTGCTGGAACTGCCCCGGCTAAAATTAGTTGATTGTTCACCATCGAAATACCTTGAAAAATCAACGCCCCCAATCCACCGGCCCCGATCGCAGCCGCAATCGTCGCCGTTCCCACGGAGATTGCCGTCGAGACTCTCACCCCAGCTAAAATCACCCCCATTGCCAAGGGAATCTCAACTTGAGAGAGCAATTGCCAATCAGTCATCCCCATACCCCTTCCTGCCTCACGAATGGCTGGATCTACGCCAACAATGCCGGTGTAGGTATTGCGAATAATCGGTAATAAGGCATATAAAGTTAAGGCAAATATGGCGGGAACTGCCCCAATTCCGCCAATGATGGGAACGGAAATTAAAAAGCCAAATAGGGCTAAACTGGG
>NZ_JAFLQW010000018.1 GCF_017313335.1 Phormidium pseudopriestleyi FRX01
CGACCCTTCGACCCTTCGACCCTTCGACCCTTCGACCCCCTTCGACCCTTCGACTGGCTCAGGGCTCAGGACAGGCTTCGACTGGCTCAGGGCTCAGGGCTCAGGGCTCAGGGCTCAGGGCTCAGGGCTCAGGGCTCAGGGCTCAGGGCTCAGGGCTCAGGACAGGCCTCTCCCAAAGGGGGAGAGGGGAGAAGACAGATGTCATAAATCATTTAGAACAAGCTATATAGGCGTTCTTCTCAACAGAAACCCGTCAGTTGAGATCAATCAATGCGGTGGGGAATCACCCGGTTTCAACGAGAGCAGTCGAGGCGATTCGAGGGGTTCGGGCGGATATCAAGGTAAGATGCAAGATGTAAAGAATTGCTAAAGCACTAACTCCACCTACTTGATGCTGAGTGATTGTATTGTATCTGCCGATAAGTTGCCATGAACTTTGCTAATCTTGCCGCCCAGTTAAATGCTGGAATAATTTTGCCAGAGGTGATTGTGATCGTCACCCTGCTGGGGGTCCTGGTTTATGACCTGATCGTGGGACGGGAGTCGCTGAAAGTGACCCCCTACATGGCGATCGCCGGTCTACTGGCGTCCCTGGTGGCCCTGGTTTATCAATGGGATGCCAGCGACCCGATTTCGTTCCTCGGTGGGTTCAATGGGGACTCCATGAGTGTGATCTTTCGCGGGATTATCGCCCTGTCTGCGGTGGTTACCGTTTTGATGTCGATCCGCTATGTGGAAAACTCAGGCACCGCAATGGGCGAATTCCTGATGATTTTGCTCACCGCAACCCTTGGGGGAATGTTCCTCTCCGGGGCAGATGAGTTGGTGATGATTTTTGTGTCCCTGGAAACCCTGAGTATTTCATCGTATCTGCTCACTGGTTACATGAAGCTGGATCCCCGTTCCAATGAGGCGTCTTTAAAATATCTGCTGATTGGCGCTGCCTCTTCGGCAGTGTTTCTCTATGGAATGTCTTTGTTGTATGGACTTTCGGGAGGAGAAACTCGCTTAAGTGCGATCGCCGAGGGCTTGTCAGCTTCTGGAACCGGCCCCTCGATTGGACTGGTCATTGCCCTCGTGTTTGTGATTGCCGGTATTTCGTTCAAAATCTCTGCGGTTCCCTTCCACCAATGGACTCCTGACGTTTACGAAGGCTCTCCCACCCCGGTTGTGGCGTTTCTCTCCGTCGGTTCTAAAGCGGCAGGGTTTGCCCTCGCCATCCGTCTGCTGACGACGGCGTTCCCCCTAGTTGAGGAACAGTGGCATTTTGTGTTTACGGCCCTCGCCATCCTCAGTATGGTTCTGGGTAATGTGGTGGCCCTAGCTCAAACCAGTCTCAAACGGATGCTTGCCTATTCCTCTATCGGACAAGCGGGTTTTGTGATGATTGGTTTGATTGCCGATACGGATGCCGGATATGCCAGCATGATTTTTTACCTGCTGGTTTATCTATTCATGAACTTGGGTGCATTCACCTGTTTGATTCTCTTCACCCTCCGCACGGGAACGGATCAAATTAGCGAATATGCGGGCCTCTATCAAAAAGACCCTTTGTTAACCTTGGGGTTAAGTATTTGTTTGCTTTCCCTCGGTGGTATTCCTCCCCTGGCTGGATTCTTCGGAAAGATTTATCTGTTCTGGGCCGGTTGGCAAGCGGGTCTTTATGGCTTAGTCATACTAGGATTATTGACCAGTGTGGTTTCCATTTACTACTACATCCGCGTCGTCAAGATGATGGTGGTCAAGGAACCGCAAGAAATGTCCGATGCGGTCAAAAATTATCCAGAAATTAGTTGGGATTTACGCGGAATGCGCTCTCTACAAGTGGGTTTGATTCTGACGGTGATTGCCACTTCTCTCGCTGGAATTCTGTCTAATCCCCTGTTTACTTTGGCGAATAATTCCGTTTCTCGGACCTCTATGTTGCAAGCCTCTATGGGGAAACCCATCCCCGTTGCCACATTAACCAGTCCGGCAGATTTGAAAGGGTCTCAAACTCCTTAATAAAAGCCGGGTAAGTCGTTGACGGTAATATTTTTTAGAGGCAATCCCCGTGGGGTTGCCTCTCTCCTTTTTTTAGGAGGTCTGATCAACCCGAATGCCGTGTCAATTCAAGTTAATTCAAAATTAATTGCAGTAACCGAATCACCAGCCAAGTCAGTAATCCATAGATGGCGATCGCAATCAAAGCGTTGAATTCAAAAGCAGAATTTCCAAAGGTAGGGGTGGTAAACAGCGTTTCAAACGGCGTGACAAAGGGAGCGGATAAGGCATAAATAAATCCGGCAAACTGGTTGTCTGGGTTTGCTCCTAATAGTCGCAGCATGACCCTCAAAATTAATAAAACGCCCAATGCTCCCATCAGATAGTAAATCACTTGATTGGTCTTGCTTAAGGCGAGTCTGCGTCTAACTTCAGCCATGCGCCGTTCCTCTTCTTCTAATTGAATACCTTCAATTCGCCGGTGGATATGTTCTTCTTGTTGTCGTAATTCCTGAATCTGTCGGCTCAATCGCGCCTCTTCTTGTCGCAGTTCCCCGAGGTGTTGAGTGTGACGTTCCTGTTCCCGTCGCAGTTCATCAATGGCAGGGTTTGGGAAGGGCTCAGAGGCACTATACGGGCGATCGCCTCTGGGAATGGCCGGAGTTGCAGGTGTTAACGGTTCTTCTGGAATTGCGTTTTCGCGATCGGGTCGGTTATTATCTGGGTTCATTTTTATCCCTCCCTACAAGATAGTCTTATTGCTTATGCTATCAATCGGTTTACCCGGTGAGGGCGATCGCCCGTAAAATCGCAGCCGATTTCGGCCTGGGAAAATCACCGGCAATCTGGAAGTGATGCCGCCATTGTTTCTCACATTCTGTTATTCTCTGGACTCCCAGCCCCCTGGGAACCCCAAGCCAAAAACGAGAATGAAAATCTAATTTTATGGAAGAATGTATTGGGAATATGACCCCGATCTCATTTAAAGAGTAGGGTGGGCAGTGCCGAGGCATTGTTTTGACCCGATTAAACCCCATTAAAAACGGATCGTGCCAAACCCTACAATTGCTTACGCAATCTATAACATCGAACCCTAAACGTAGAGGCATCCTTTGCGAATCGCCTCTATATTTAGGGTTTGCCCTCCAAAAATGCGTAAGTCCTAATAGACTTTGACAACCCGATTCCGGATCATTTAAGACTACGATAGACGAAATTTTAAACAGTTAGAAACCGGGTTGGTGAAATTATCGATTTCGGTTGTGACGACGACGACCTCCGGACCAAGGAGGCGGACCTTCGGAGTCCCGAATCTGTAAAACTTCCCCATTCTCCCGAGTAATTGTGAAGGCATCCAAATCATAGCCTTCATATTTTCCCACAACTGTCACGCGCTCCCCTTCGCGCAAATCCAGTTGATGATACCAATGGGGTCCCGCATCCACAATGACTTGACCCGTCCCATCATCCAGTATAAACTCATTGCCGACTACACTTTTAATCTCCCCGGAGATGGTTAGTCCCGAAGTGCGCTGTAATTCTCGAATGGGAATTTGTGCGCTGACTGGATTAATGCCCATGACAAACATCGCGGCAATCAGAACCGCTGTAAATGTTGATTTCATCTCGTTTTACCTCAACTCTGTCTCTACTCTAAAAAACAAAGATGACCAGAAAATGACCAAAATCCAGCGCTCAAAAACGGGGAGGGGTTCTCGCGGTCATATTTTGGTCATAATGTTAATGTAATGTTAATGTAAGTTCAACAACAACTAAACTAAGGAACCTTGTGATATGTTTAATTTAAAGTCTTCTAATCTACTCCTCGCCTGTCTTTTGAGTGCCAAAGCTAGTTTACTATTAGTCGCCCCAGCTCAATCTGCACTCAGCAGTTCTCCCGGCGATCTCGCCATGAATTCTTCCGTAGAAGTTGAAGTGGTTAACCTGACTAACAATTCCACCGAAAGCTCCGAGTCATCCGGGTTACTTGCCAATGCCGATTTCGATCGCACTCAGGATGTCAATCGGGATGTCAATCGGGATGTCAATCGCCATCAAGCCGGTCAGACTTCCTCTATTCGTCAGGTATAATCTCCAGGTCGCTTTGAAAGCCGGTTGACCAAGGATTGAAAGTGTAATCCAATGGGTTTGTTCCCGGCTTACACTCCCCCAATACAGATATAGCAATCCTAAATGATTTATGGCATATATAGCTCCCCTCTTCCCCTTTGGGCCGCCTTATGTTGGGGGTGAGGGCATTCCACAACTGATAAAGGATCTGCTATAGATGTTTAAATGAGGTAAAATATTGAGTTGTGGTGAGATTGATTTAATTTATGAATGGTTTTGAATCTCTATTATATCCCTACCCAGTCCCCCATTTTTTTGAGAAACACTGGAATAAAGCGGCCCGGTTCATCCCCGGAGAAAATCCGAATAAATTTTCTCATTTATTTGGGTGGAATCAATTAAATCAATTATTGAATTACCACCTCATTCAGTATCCGGATTTGCGGTTTTCGCGGGATGGAGAATCGGTACCGGCGACCCCATCCAATCAATGGCTGGAACAGCTTCACCAAGGAGCTACGTTAATTATCGATAGCGTTCATGAACGGGTTCCGGAACTGGAAAAATTGGTTGCTGATGTTCGTCAAGAAACCGGCTATCGCGGCCAAATCAATCTTTATTGTTCACCGAGTGACCAACAAGGATTTAACTGTCATTATGATAGCCATGATGTGCTGATTTTGCAAATTGAGGGGGAGAAAGACTGGTTTGTTTTTCCGGAAACTGTTCCCTTTCCCGTTAGTGGGATGCGTTCTAAAGACCAAATTCCCCCGGATGTGCCGCCTTATTTGGAATGTCGGTTGCAACCGGGAGATTTGTTGTATATTCCTCGGGGACATTGGCATTATGCGATCGCCAGTTCCAATCCGTCCCAGGATGACTATTCCCCATCCCTGCATTTGACTTTAGGAATTGATTGCCAAACCGGGTTAGATTGGATGAATTGGTTGGGGAAAGAATTGCAGGAAAATCCTCAATGGAGAGAGAGTTTGCCGGTGATTCCGTCTGGGGAGAGAACGGCAGTGCAACCCTATATGGAACAGTTGCGCGATCGCCTGGTTGAGTTCCTACAAAATCCCGAAACAATCACGCGATACTTAAATTATTTAAACTATAGCGATCGCACCCCACTTCCCTTCGCTTTCCCCCATCAACTAGGCAGCCAAATTTTCGACGCCGGATTAGAAACTCGATTTATTCCCTCAGCGTTACATCCAGTGCAAATTGTTTGCATCGAGGGGCATCAAACTCAAGTGATTATCGGAGCAAAACAAGCGACAATTAAAGGAATCTCCACTGATATTGTCGAAAAACTGTTTCGTCCCGGAGGATTTAGTCTCCTAGATTTAGCTGACTGGTGTCCCTCCCTGGATGTAGAAACCGGAGTAATTCCCCTCTTGACTCGGTTAGTCACTCAGGGCATTTTATTCGTAGACAGTTCCTCCTCAATTGAGGGATAAAATTTTCGGTGAACTTCCCCCTCTAACCACCGGCCAAACCCTCGTAAAAATACGATGACACCGGCCCGATTATGAGAAGGGGTGATTGCCAATTCCAGAGCTTTTCTCATGGCAATCTGTTGTTCAGGGAAGTACGCGGAAAATCGTTCATAGCACTGATATAAATCAGGAGTATAACATTGGTCTTGTTCCATCACCAATTCAAATCCTACTCTAATCATACGTCGAGCAATCCAAGCACATTGTTTTTTGACTTGATTTGAATAATCTAAGGCACTTGGAGATAAACCTTCTAAACCCTTTAAGGTGGTGGCTAAATCAGTTTCCCAAGTATAACTATAGCTGATCAAGTCAACACCGGGCTTAACCGGGTTCAGGTTTTCAGGGAGAGAATGACCAGCGATTTGCCAGCTTTGGGTTTGAATGATTATCGGCCATATTGAATCCGTTTTTTGGATTACAGTTTCATCAAAGAGGATTAATTCTACTTTTTTGCAAAACAAATACCGTCTTTTCAGGGTTTGGCAGAGTTGCTGGGATTGCTCAATATCTTCTGGGGTAATTTCCCCGGATAATATGGCAAAACTATCTAAATCAGAACAATTCAAAATTGCCAAACCGCGCGGGACCGAACCGCGCAGATAAAGTCCTTGTAAGCGCGAGGGCCAAACTTTCAGACAAGTTTGGCGCAGTTCCTCAACTAAAGAGGTCCAGGGCGGGAGAATCTTATTCCAGTCACAATCATTGATAATAAAACCGTCTTGATCCGTTGGAAAAAAGTGACCCCAAGAGATAATTTTAGTCATGAATATTAACTCAATTATGAATAAAGGGTTAACCCATTAACGGTAAACGAATGGTAAATATTGAACCCTGATTCAGGGTGCTAGATACCTCTAGTTTGCCCCCATGAATTTGAACAATTTGCTGGGCGATCGCCAATCCCAGCCCAAAGCCCGTCGTCGTTTCATAGCCTTTTTTATCTACCCGGTAAAACCGTTCAAAAATATGAGAGAGCGCATCAGGCGGAATCCCTACTCCTGTATCTTTTACCTCAATGATAGCCCAATTTTGTGCCGTAGATACAAAAACATCAATTTTTCCTCCTGCCGGAGTGTAACGACAAGCGTTACTCAAGAGATTGATAACCGCTTGTGGGAGCAAACTAATATCCGCCTTGACGGAAATGGAAGTCTGGGTGCAATGATAGGTTAATTCTAGGGACTTGGCTTGAGCTTCTGGTAAAAAATCAGTGACTAATTGCTGCAAAAAAGGGGCTAAATCCACCGGATTTAAAGACTCAGAGTTTAACCCACCTTCATGGCGAGCTAGAAATAATAATTGACCTACTAAATCGCTCATCTTCTTGGTCATTTGCACAATTTTTTGAAATCGGTTTCTCAGGGGGAAATAATCGATTTCATCTTCTTGTAACTCTTCCAATTCGGCGATATCCATTAATCCCACCTGAGCATTACTCAAGACTGCCGCTAAGGGGGTTCGTAATTCATGAGAAGCATTAGCGGTAAAACGCTGAAGTTGTTCGCAGACCACTTGTAAGCGCTGATTGCTGGCTTGTAAGTTCAATTCTCGGGTGGCTAATTCTCGTTCAAGTTGGTAAAATAAATGAATAGACAAGAAAAATCCCAAAACTCCAATTCCGGCAGAAATACATAAAATATTCCAAGTAATTTGACGATAAAGTTGTTGATGAACTTGGCGTTCTTCTAATAAATTTTCCTCGGTTTCAGCAAAGCGATTAATTAATAATCTGGCTTCATCCATTGTTGCTTTACTTTCCTCCAACCATTCATAAAGCGCATCAGCCGGAACCCAAACCTCGTCGGAATCACGCAGTTTGTTAACTTCGGATTGGAGGGTAATTTTTTGGTCAAATATCTCTAAGTTTTCCTGGGTAATACTCTGAATTTCTTGCAGAAGAAGGGTTTGCTCTGGGTTATCTGTGACTAAATATTCTAACCGTTCTAAAGATTCAGGAATGATACTAATGGCTTGATTATAAGGGGTTAAAAACTCTTCTCGAAAGGTCAAACCATACCCACGCACTCCTGTTTCTGCGTCAATTAGGGCATTTAAAAGGTGTTTAGTTTCTAGGCGGACAATTTGGGTGTGTTGGACCCATTCTTCATCTTCAATTAAGCTAAGTTTCAACCAGGCAAATGCGAATAAAGTGGTAAATAAACAAGTCACTGGAATGGCAATAATGACGGTGCCGCGAATCCGAATCGGCAGTTTATTCCAGTAATTTAGATAGATTTTCAGCACATTCATCGATTAATTCTGAGGAATTTCAAACCGATAACCGACCCCATAAGCAGTTTCAATCCAGGTTTCTATTTCCAATTCTTGCAAGCGCTTCCGCAGGCGTTTCACCCGAGAGGCGACTGCATTGCTTTCGGGTTCTTCACCCCATTCCCAGAGGGCTTGTTCCAGGCGATCGCGACTGAGCACCTTACCCTGATTTCGCATCAGATATTCCAACAGTTGAAAGTTCTGACTGGTAAGTTTAATACTGCTTTCTCCTCGGGTTAAGCTCATGGTATCCAGATTTAAAGATAAGTCACCCACTTCGAGAATATCCCCAATCCACAGGGGCGATCGCCTGCGTAAGGCGCGGACCCTTGCTAACAATTCCTCCACATCTACGGGTTTCACCAAATAATCATCTGCCCCCGCATCTAATCCCCTCACCTTATCCGCCGTAGTATCTTTCGCTGTCAACATTAAAATCGGCGAGGTTTTCCCCTCTTCTCGATAGAATTCACAAATAGAAACTCCATCTTCTCCGGGTAACATCCAATCTAAAATCAGTAAATCATAGTCTTTTTCACCGATTAACCATCGGGCATCGGTTCCCTCCGCCACCCCATCTACAATATGTCCCGAACGAGTCAAGGCATTATGTAGGGGTTCAAGTTGTTCTGGGTCATCTTCAAGCAATAAAATCCGCATCACACACCATCCGTTTGAGTTCGAGAAATCCTGAACGGGGATATTCCCAGTCACGAGAATAGCCCCGTTCCAGATTATCTCTATCCATCTGAAGCGCTATAGTAGAGCTTAGACAAAGAAATCATTCGCACTGAGCATAGATGGAGTGACGTTATCAATAATTCCTAGAACTTGATTGAGCTGAGACACTCGAATTGCTGTACCTAAACCCATCGCTTCTAAACTCAAGTCCGCAAATGTTAACCCCGGACTCAGTTGAATGCGATCAAACCCGATTTCAAAATCCAGAACGCGATCGGCTGTTGCTAAATCTGTGGCGGCAGTTCCTGATGATAAAACAAACACATCATTCCCCGGTCCTCCCGTCAAAAAATCTTGTCCAAAATCGCCACTGAGGGTATCATTGCCCTCCCCACCATCCAGAAAATCTGAGTCTTTTCCCCCAAAAAGCAAGTCATTTCCTAGATTCCCCAATAGCA
This sequence comes from Phormidium pseudopriestleyi FRX01, assembly GCF_017313335.1. Lineage (GTDB taxonomy): Bacteria > Cyanobacteriota > Cyanobacteriia > Cyanobacteriales > Laspinemataceae > Laspinema > Laspinema pseudopriestleyi. The sequence goes on from NZ_JAFLQW010000018.1 coordinate 8,966, forward strand.
TATCTTGGCCCTGATTGCCCCAAAGGGTATCATCCCCTTTTCCCCCAAATAGCACATCATTGCCACCTAGACCTAACAGCATATCTTGACCGGCATTAGCCGAGAGAATATCATGACCTTCTCCCCCGAATAAGGTATCATTTCCTGACTGGCCATTGATACTATTCGGGGTGATGGGATTTCCTGCTATTAAATCATCCATAGGGGTTCCCTGTTGCTGATTCTGTCCAGGGGGGTTTTGCCAGCTGAAGGGAATGACTGCCGGAGAATTGCTGCGCGCAATGCTGATGGCATCGAAATCTTCTAAATCATCGCGATCGCC
>NZ_JAFLQW010000294.1 GCF_017313335.1 Phormidium pseudopriestleyi FRX01
ATTATTAGAGAGTCGGGAGAATTTCAAGGATAATTCCCTTTAATTCTGCTAACATAGAAGTAAACTTAAAAAACAAATCAGGTCAACCCTAAACCCGAAAAAATAATGCAGGAATTAAAAGTCACCATGCTGGGACCAAGTGGCGTGGGTAAAACCAGCCTTTTGACTGCCATGTATGAGCAATTTGAACGCAGTATTGGACAAACCAATTTGCAATTGACCCCAGATTTAGAAAGTGCAGCATTGCTACAAGAACGATTAGCTGAACTGAAAACCCTGCCGGACAGTTTTGAAACGAAAGGATGGATGCAGAGTACAGAAGAACATAAATCTTTTCTCTTTGAGTTGGGAAGAAAAGGCGCAATTCCCTCGTTAACGCTGCATTTTCAAGATTATCCGGGAGAATATCTTGCCGCCAAAAGTTCGCGGGAAGAAAAGGAACGAGTGGAGACATTTGTGCGGGAATCGGCAGCGGTGGCGATCGCCATTGATACTCCTGCCTTAATGGAAAAAAACGGCCAATGGCATGATGCGGTAAATAAACCCCAACAAATTGCCAATTTATTTCAACGAGTCTATCGCGAATTAGAGTCTCCCCGATTGGTGATTTTTGCCCCGGTACGCTGCGAAAAATACTTACAAGATGAAAAAAGTAGCGCGGAATTAGTCAGGCAGGTGCAAGCGGGATATGCAAGGTTATTAGATTTGTTGCGATCGGAATCCTTACTCTCAAAAGTCGTCGTGATTGTGACGCCAGTTCAAACCGTAGGAACCGTAGTTTTTTCCCGAATTGAAATGCTGGATAGCAAACCGTTATTTATTTTTAGAAAAACCAGTCATGATGCCCAATATAATCCCCAGGATAGTGAACAACCGTTACGCTATTTGTTACGGTTTTTACTAAGACTGCATTTGGACCGACGCAACTTAGGATTATTTAATTTTATCCGAGATTGGTTAGGACTAGATAATCACCTCAAAGATGCAGTCCGGGAATTTGCCAAGGGCTGTAAAAATACGGGTGCATTTACGGTATTGCAGGGTCAAAATTGGCTCAATATTGGATAGGAGAATGTCATGAAAATTCATGTAAAAAGTCGGGGATTTGCTCAAGAAGATGGCTACTGTTGGCTACCAAAAACCCCTTCTATTCTTACCTTAAATGGCGTTGCTGACTGCATTCAAACCGAATCTCCCTCACTGGTTATGGGGCGATATAGCGGGCGCTTGTTATTGCTCATTACTGGGTTAGAGGCGAGGGGACGGACTGATTTTCGCGATCGCACTATTCGCAATTCCATCGCCTGGGTTGTCGAAGATTCCGCCGCCAATGAACAACAGTTACGGGCAATCGCTGTCCGCGCCTTACGCACCTTTTTAGAGGAAAAACAAGACGGATTAGATGCCGAAATTGACCAAGCAATTCCCGTGGGAGGACCGGATGGATTTACCGTTAATTGGGAATTTTTAAAGGGATTATCGGCGAGTGCAACCCTCAGCAGTCATCCCCAAAAATCCGACCGAGAACGAGAAGAACATTCCACGGATAAACTCGCCAAAAATTGCGATCGCACCAAAGAAACCCTCGCCACCCAACTTGAACAATATGGGTTACCCCACAGAGAAGGTCCCCTAGTTGTCGTCACCGGAATCAAAAGCAAAGATGCCTTAATTCAGGCGCGAGTCTGGCGGGGTTTATCCAAAAGTTTAGAGGAGGAAGATTGGACGCCGGTTCGGGAAAGACAAGATGCCCCCAGTTCTTCTGGAGAACCGTTTCAGTCGGAAAAAAAGCTCAATGAAACAGCAACCTTAGTGGCAGGAATTGTGGCGATCGGGATGTTATTTTTAGGGTTTTTGTGGTTTTAAATGACCAAAAATCACGGGGTTCATAGAATAATTCTCCCTTTAGATTACAATTAGACCGAATCATTCCTTGAACAAATAGGACCCATTGCCGATGAAATCTTTAACTCGCCGACAATTCATCAAAGTGAGTGCGATCGCCACTGGATTTGCCCTTGCCGCCCATCCAATTTTCGCCCAACAAGTTATTACCACCGACAGCGAAGGATTAGTCGCCGGTGAAGTGACTATCCCCGTTGACGATGGCAAAATACCCGCCTATCGCGCCATGCCTGCCACGGGACAAAACTTCCCGATTGTGTTAGTAATCCAAGAAATTTTCGGGGTTCATGAACATATCCAGGATGTCTGCCGCAGATTTGCGAAACGGGGTTATCTGGCGATCGCCCCAGAAATGTTTGCTAGACAAGGAGATGTATCCCAAATGGAAGACATCCAGCAAATCATCTCCGAAGTTGTATCTAAAGTACCCGATCAACAAGTGATATCGGACCTCAATGCTACCGTTGTTTGGGCAAAAAGCAGCAGTAACGGCAACATCGACAAACTAGGTATTACCGGATTTTGCTGGGGAGGACGAATTGTGTGGTTGTATAGCGCCCATAACCCCCAAGTCACCGCAGGAGTCGCCTGGTATGGGCGATTAGTAGGTGAATCCACCCCCCTGACTCCCCAATATCCCATCGATATTGCCCCGGAATTAACCGTTCCCATCCTCGGATTATACGGCGGTGACGATGATTTAATTCCCAATGATACCATCGAACAAATGCGCGATCGCCTCTCATCTGGCAACAGCAACTCCGAAATCATCCTCTATCCCGACACCCCCCACGGATTCAATGCCGACTACCGCCCCACCTACCGCCCAGAAGCAGCAGCAGACGCCTGGAATCGCCTTCTCACTTGGTTTGAAAAATACGGCGTTGCCTAAATTAACAAGCTGATTCAATCCTCACCCCGGAGAGACAAGGCAATACCCTGTCCTCCTGGCATAATGGACTTAAAAACCTTGGCCTATAAAAAACGATAATTACTATGAATAATTATAGCATTCCTAATCACTATAAACAACAAATTGCCGATTACTTTAATCGCCGGACAAACTATGACCAAGAAGGTGATTTTCATCCCATTGTTGCCCATCATCTCATCCAATGCGCCGACATTCAACCGGGACAGCACATCTTAGATATCGCCACGGGAACTGGTTTAGTCGCCATTGAATCCGCCCAAATTGTGGGAAATAGCGGTTCAGTGGTGGGAGTCGATTTGTCCGAGGGAATGTTAAGGCGATCGCATTCCAAAATAGCCCATGCTGGTTTAACTAATATTGAACTCAAGCAAGGAGATATAGAAATCATCGAATTTCCAGCCAACAGCTTTGACCGAATTTTCTGTTGTTGTGGCATTCCTTATATTCCCAACATTCCCACGAACTTGCGCCGTTGGCATAATTTTCTCAAACCCGGTGGAATCATCGCGATTACCGGAGTTGCCGAAACCGCTTATATTTTAGGGAATATTTTAATAAAAATTGCCAAAAACTACGGGTTACAGTTGCAAAATTGGAACGAAGCAACAGCAACCCCAGAAAAATGTAAACATCTCTTGCAAACAGCCGATTTTGAACAAATAAAAGTCACCAATGAGCAATTTGGAGACTATTTGAGCTTAGAATCTGCTCAAAACTTGTGGGAACTGATTTTAAACAACCCTCTTACCCAGATGAATTTTGTCCAACATCTGAATTCAGAACAATTAAAGTCAGCTAAATTCCAGTATCTGGCTGAATTAGAAACCTTAGTCACGAAGCAAGGCATCTGGAACGATATCACAATATTTTATATAGTGGGAAGCAAACCCATCGGCAGATAAACATCAATTCCAGAAACTCTTCGTCCCAAACTGGGTTGACAGGGGTATTTACTCATACCAAAAATAGCAACTCCAACCTCTATCCCGGATGCCACCATTGACGGTAAACTGTAATACGATGTTTTTACCGATTGACGATGGCAACGATTAACGACAACTACCTCAAACTCAAAGCGGGTTACCTGTTTCCCGAAATTGCTCGTCGGGTGAATGCCTTTGCGGAGGCGAATCCGGACGCCAAAATCATCAAACTAGGAATCGGCGACGTTACGGAACCCCTACCCGAAGCTTGCCGCAAAGCAATGGTAAAAGCGGTGGAAGACATGGGCGATCGCAGTCTATTCAAAGGATATGGACCCGAACAAGGGTATGCCTGGTTGCGCGAAAAAATTGCCATTCACGACTTCCAATCCCGAGGATGCGCGATCGATGCCTCAGAAATCTTCATTTCTGATGGTTCTAAGTGCGATACTGGCAACATTCTCGACATTTTCGGCAACAGCAACAAAATCGCCGTTACCGACCCAGTTTATCCCGTCTATGTCGATACAAACGTCATGGCAGGACATACGGGACCCGCTAATGATAAAGGAGAGTATGAGGGATTAGTCTATCTCCCGATTAGTGCGGAAAATAATTTTACCGCAGAACTTCCGACAGAGAAAGTTGATTTAATTTACCTCTGTTTTCCCAATAATCCCACGGGTTCAACTGCCACCAAAGACTATCTGAAAAAATGGGTAGACTATGCCAAAAACAATGGCTCAATTATTTTCTTTGATGCAGCTTATGAAGCCTTTATCACCGACCCCAATTTGCCTCACTCCATCTATGAAATAGAAGGAGCAAAAGATTGTGCGATCGAGTTTCGTTCCTTCTCCAAAAATGCGGGATTTACCGGCACTCGTTGCGCGTTGACGGTGGTTCCCAAAACCCTCATGGCAAAAGCTTCTGATGGTTCTGATGTCGAAGTTTGGAAACTCTGGAATCGCCGCCAATCCAC
>NZ_JAFLQW010000147.1 GCF_017313335.1 Phormidium pseudopriestleyi FRX01
ATCAATGCGGGCTGTAATGGCGCGTCATATCCTTCGCAAAGTAAAGGGAAAGTTCAAATCTAATTTGAGCGGACTTATTAGAGGCACTTTGAGCAGCGCCCATCAGACTTAGGCTTTGGTCTAAGGCTGTGCAAGAATCCCTGTGTCTTTAGACATCGGGAGTGTCAATTCTTTAAATACTGTCTCATTTTTGAGATGGGATAGTCATCGCGCAGCCACTGTCAAGCCCCCAGTTTTAAGGCTTGGCCCGCAGTGAAAACGCTTTGACTTTATAAAAGGCTCAAAGATAGCGTCCAAATAGATAACTCAAACTGAGGAGGAAGCGTAGTCAATGGGACTACCCTGGTATCGAGTACACACAGTCGTTTTAAACGATCCGGGTCGGTTGATTGCCGTACACCTGATGCACACTGCTCTGGTGGCAGGTTGGGCCGGTTCAATGGCCCTTTATGAACTGGCGATTTTTGATCCGAGTGATCCCGTCCTGAACCCTATATGGCGTCAGGGGATGTTCGTCATGCCCTTCATGGCTCGCCTCGGCGTAACGGATTCTTGGAGAGGCTGGAGCATTACCGGCGAAAGCGCCGCCGATGTCGGATTCTGGTCATTTGAAGGGGTTGCGACCGCTCATATTGTCCTCTCCGGATTACTCTTCCTAGCTGCTTGCTGGCACTGGGTTTACTGGGATTTGGAACTGTTCACCGATCCGCGCACTGGCGAACCCGCCCTGGACTTGCCCAAAATGTTTGGCATCCACTTATTCTTATCGGGTCTGCTGTGCTTCGGATTTGGAGCATTTCACCTCACAGGTTTATTCGGACCGGGGATGTGGATTTCTGACCCTTATGGCATAACGGGACATATCCAGCCCGTTGCGCCGGAGTGGGGACCCGATGGCTTTAACCCCTTTAATGCGGGTGGTATCGTGGCTCACCACATTGCAGCGGGTATTGTTGGCATTATTGCTGGCATTTTCCACTTATCGGTGCGTCCGCCTGAGCGGTTGTACCGAGCACTGCGGATGGGGAACATTGAAACCGTGCTCTCTAGCAGTATCGCTGCCGTCTTTTTCGCAGCTTTCATCGTCGCCGGGACCATGTGGTACGGTTCTGCCACGACTCCGATTGAACTGTTTGGTCCAACCCGCTATCAGTGGGATAGCAACTACTTCCAGCAGGAAATTGATCGGCGCGTGCAAACCTCCTTGGCTCAAGGAGATAACCTAGAGCAAGCCTGGTCCCAAATTCCTGAGAAACTGGCGTTCTATGATTACGTCGGCAACAACCCCGCCAAAGGCGGTCTGTTCCGCGTAGGACCCATGAACAATGGGGATGGACTCGCCCAAGGTTGGTTGGGTCATCCCGTCTTTAAAGATGGTGAAGGTCGCGTACTCTCGGTGCGTCGTCTTCCCAACTTCTTTGAAACCTTCCCGGTGGTCTTGACTGACTCCGATGGGATTGTGCGGGCGGATATTCCTTTCCGTCGTGCTGAATCTAAATACAGCTTTGAGCAAACCGGCGTGACGGTGAGCTTCTATGGTGGTGAACTAGGCGGTAAAACCGTTAGTGAACCGGCTTTAGTCAAGCAGTATGCTCGGAAAGCTCAGTTGGGCGAACCGTTTGCGTTCGATCGCGAAACCCTCAACTCTGATGGTGTGTTCCGCACGAGCACTCGCGGTTGGTTTACTTATGGTCATGCCTGCTTTGCTTTGCTGTTCTTCTTCGGTCATATCTGGCACGGGTCTCGGACTATTTTCCGCGATGTGTTTGCTGGAATTGACCCGGATCTCGAAGAGCAGGTCGAGTTCGGTCTGTTCCAAAAAGTCGGGGACGTTTCAACCCGCAAACAAGAAGTTTAGAGTGGTTTACCTGTGACTCTCAAGTCAGGTCTAACAACTGGACTGGTCCCCAAAGACAAGTGCATTTTGTTAGACCTTTTTTATATTGCTTGGTAGACTGGTGTTACCTTTGATTAGCAGGAATTTATCATCATGCAGAGTGTCGCTTACATCTTAATTCTGACTTTAGCCATCGGTGTGCTGTTCTTTGCGATCGCCTTCCGTGAACCGCCTCGCATTGGCAAGTAACAATCCGGGGTGAATTTCTGAGTCGATTTATTCCTATATAGCCAGTCTTGCAGCAGTTTGACACCTCACCCCCGTCCCCTCTCCCGCTTTGGGCCGCCGACGGTTGGGGGCCGCCGACGTCCATTCGCCTAATCATTTAGAACCGCTATAGCTGACTTATTCCATTGGTTCAAGAAGGCATCGAAGGCCATTGCGATCGCATTGAACCTTCAAAGATAGGATTGCTATAGACTCAGATTTTCCCCCCCAGACTTGGACCCCAGTCCTCAAGCCAGCCCCAAACTGCGCTTTCCACCGAGTTTAGGCAGGAAGATTTAAGAGCGGGAACTCTAAGGATAAAAACAGACAGTGCGTCTGAATAATTTCCTGATTTCTTTCTGCCTTCCCCTCGGAGTTCCTCTCGCTCAAAGGACAAAAATCATGCGATGTCCATTTTGCCAGCATACTGACAGTCGGGTGCTAGAATCTCGCTCTGCTGAAGCCGGTCAAAGCGTCCGGCGTCGCCGGGAGTGTCTCAAGTGCAATCGTCGCTTTACCACTTATGAACGGATTGAATATGTCCCGATCACAGTGATTAAACGAGATGGCTCCCGCGAATCGTTCGATCGCTCTAAGTTACTGCGCGGGATTGTTCGCGCTTGTGAAAAAACCGGCGTTGAGTCTGGACAAATTGAAAATTTAGTTGATGAAATCGAAGCTCAATTGCAGCAACAGCGATTTAGACGAGAAGTACCGAGCAATGATATCGGAGAACTCGTCCTTTCTCAACTTCAAGAAGTCAGTGAAGTGGCCTATATCCGCTTTGCCTCGGTTTATCGACAATTCCAAGGGATTCGTGATTTTGTGGACACTTTAAAGGACCTGCAAAATCAAAGCGATCGCTCGGGAAGTGACCGCGAACCCACCCCGCAAGAAGACCAGTCCTCTGGGAAATCTCCCGATGATCCAGAGCAGTTAACTATCAATGATGCTCACCAGGATTCTCCCCCTGTCTCTTCTCTAGCTCAAGCCTAGAGCAAAATTAGGGTTCAGGAGCAGGGCAATCAAGGTTCGGTGAGTTCCAAGTTAACCGTTAACCTCTGCTTAAAATAAATTCTCTTCAATGACAGCGATCGCCCTTGATCGTGAATGGATCTGTCCCCTCTTCACAGGTGGCCAGGGTTTCCAATCGAGGGTCTTAACAAGAGATTGTACAGAAATTATTTGAAAAATTTCATCAGCTCGGTGTTCAAAAAGAAGCATTCAAGCTATAATAGTTTTTCTAGGCTTAAAAATTTCCAAAGGAAAGCGTCTAAAATAGTACGGAAGCGTCTTTTTGACGTCATCTGAATGCTTGCCAGCCAAACCGGAAGTTGAATTGAACCAGCCCTCAAAAACAACGGCTGAATCTTTGACAGGAAACTGCTCGAAGTCTATTCTCTCCCCTTGGCCAGCAAGCGGGGAAGCTGAACCCCTAGGAGCAGTCTAAACCCGCTAGTTTGTGGCACAGACACAAGAGAAACACGGTAGGGCTGGTAGCCTCGCGCTCTAAAGA
>NZ_JAFLQW010000464.1 GCF_017313335.1 Phormidium pseudopriestleyi FRX01
TGCTAATAGAGAATCATAGAGGCTAACTTCTGGGCCATATCCCTCAAATCCCAATCTTTCTAGATCAGATTTTTCCAACATGGCCGCAATGAGTTCCATTCGAGCTTTCACACCTTGAGAAGTGAGATCGCGGCGATTAATGTGTTCATTCCACAGAAATAGAGTTTTGGAGTAAACGCGATCGCAAACTTGAGATAGTTTTGCATTCAAGTCTCTAACGTCACGGATTGTTTCTCGTTTTGCCTGAATCCAGCAGACGTTGCGATTCTCAGCTACGTCAAACGCTTGATTAAGGCTTTCATCTAATAATTCCTCTGCCTGAACTAAGCGATAGCGAACTTCTCGCCGCGCTACGCCATCGCTTTGCAATTCCGATGCCTGTTGAATGTACTTGAGTGCTGCAAATTCTCGCGCCTGCATTCGCAATGTTTCCAATTTGGCCGCACATAGCACGATTAAGGGTTTGCCATCGGTGGTCATGGCGGGGACTCGCTGAGGCAATTCTTCACCCAACCAATCGGCAATTAATCCATCGGCATCCTCGTTCAAACAAGACAGTTTTGAGAGATTTGTCGATTCATCGAGATAGCGGCGTTCAAAATACCGCAAGGTCCCTGTCAGATAACTGTGCCGTTGGGCCACCAAGGGAGCCATCGGACGGATTTCGCAGAGCAACTCCACCAGGGGCGATCGCTGTTTTGCCAGATAATCTGCTACGGCGCTATCTACATTAAAATCAGACCCTTCCCAAATCCGCAATTCATCAACTTGTCGCCGATAGGTGACAATCCCTTTTTGCAGCAAGTTATCGATCGCCCGTTGCCAATTTTCCGACTCCTGAACGCTGTTAGATAAGGCTAAACTGACCAGAGAACGAGTCGCCTTGAGTGCGCCGGTTGTCGTCACGATATTTAAAGTTCCGATAGTTTTGAGAACGCGCAAACTATCGGCATCCAGGGTTTTTGCCACATCGTTAATTAAACCCTGTACTTCTATCCATCGTTGCAGTTTGGGTCTGGAAGTAATTCCCATTCCCACTGCTTCAATAAAATAATCATAGACGCGATCCAGTTTCAGGGTAGGCAGTTCCATCCCCTCCACCTGCGTCTCTTCTAAATATCGATTAAACGAATAGGGTTCGGCACTGGTGAGGAATGTAAATAAGGAGCGATCGTTTTGGGCGTATTGCGTACATAATTCCGGCAAAACCAAGGCAGCTACCGGATGCAAGGGATAGGTCGAATTCACCACCTCCGGCGAAATATCTGCTGTGAGTTCTTTCGGGAGCAATTCAAACCATTCTTCTGCTTGATTGGCGATCGCGCAGGCAAATTTTTCAGCCCCAGAGCGTTCTATCGCTTTCCCCATTAACCGCATCATTTGCGGGGCCGAATCTTTAAAGGGAATATCTTCAAATCTGCCCTGAATTTTCGCCCATTCATTGCGCTGCACCGATGATAATCGGTCACCATAGTCAGCAAAAGATTGATGAAGTAACCCAATTAAATAAACTTGCGAATTACTATCTCTGGGCAATTCTGCCAATTGTTGCAATAAATATAAATCTTCTTGCCCCTGATTCTGAGCAACAAATTCTAAATTTTTACCTAATTCATCCATCACCAACAACACTGGAGTTTTGGCGGCTTGTGCCACCTCTTGCACTAAACTCGGAATGGCTCTGCTTTTTATGGTTGTTCCTGCATCAATTTTAGCCTTTAACTCGACCAATCCCCGAGCAACTTTTGGTTGTTTCGACTGAGCTATATCGCGCCAAAACACTTCTGCACCGCGATGCAGTGCCCGCACGATGGTATGACTTAACGGTTCTCGCTGCGCCGTCACTACCGCCCTAAAAAATCCTTGATTCGGAATAGTTTCACTCAGCGCCAAATACTCTTGACTGTCGGATTCAAGGGTGGATTCCAGAAGGGCTAATGCCTGCTGACGCTGATGATTTTCGCGGTCTGCACAAGCTGAAATGAGGAATTGAGCGAATGAAGATTTTCCGGTGCCATAAACGCCAGTTAATGTCCAAGCCCGGTTGGTTTCGGGATTGGCAAATCCGGTTAAAATTCGGCGAAGCGCATCCAGCGATCGCTCGGTCATAATATATCCGGCTAACGCTTCGGAACGCTCCAAATCTCGCTCGATATTAATAGAACGAGAATAACGACGATTGAGGCTGAAATAGTTAGATAATAGTTTAGTCATGGTTGTTTCCGCCTCGTCTTAAATTGTAGTACCGTTCTATAATATCCTTTGCCAAGACTTGTGGATCTTCGTTAAAAGAAAATTGAATTAATCCGGCGGATTCAGACAAAGCGACTGCCTTCCACTGACGCGCTACTCGTTCGATCGCATCACAGACGGCACTCTCGGGCAACTTAAATACCATACCGGGGCTACCGATATCATAAAGCAGCCGAGATAGGGCGATCGTGCGCTGTCCATGTCCCACCCAATCTGCATATTCCAAACAAGCGGCAACGACAATTTCTGAGGGTAAATTCCGCTTGGGGTTCACTCGGAAGGTGTAATATTTGGAGTCACCAGCGGTATGAATCAATCCCAATTCTGTAAACGGACAGTCGATAGAATCTTCACTGACTTTCGTCTGCGATCGCTGTTTGACATACATCCGCAGAATGCAGCTAACATCCTTATTAATTGAAGATTCAGCAATATTCTTTTTCAGGGTTTGTCCATAGTCAGACACCGCCAGAAACAAATCATTTTGGGAAAATTCCACCCGACGAAACTGATTAAAAGTGTAATGCCATGCTGCCGCGTCGCAGGGGGGTTTGAGCAAATTCCAGTGCAGCAACCACAGAGATGCCGGATCCTCCAAAAACGGATCCCAGCCATCCTCTTCTAAAAGGTTGTCGCCGAATGGAGTGGGGCGATCGTCTTCCAAGACCTTAAACACCTTACACCAGTAGCGAATCGATCGCACCATATTTTTCCCCACCCCGAGACGCACGGGTGCATCCTCGGCTAGAAATACCCCGGGATCATCCTTCGCTTTATCAAAACCCTTTTTCAGCCAGCCAAACCGAGGGTGAAAGGTTTCATGACGGGCAAAAACCGGATTCACGCTTGGGGGGGGATCGATGATATGACGGTTGAGACTGGTTTGAATCACGATGGTTTCCGGTGAGGTCTGTTAAGCAAAACTGTTATTATTACCCAGTCAGTGCCTAGGCGATCGGCCTGAGCAATAAAATTTTACATCCTTAACTCAGGGACTGGATGAGCTTGTGATGTCCATCGTCCATATTACCACCGCGCTTGAGTAAAAAGTCAACCTACCGGCCATAGAGAACTAGCCCTGTCAAGTGTATTTGTAGGGGCGCTTCGGGAAGCGCCCCTAGTCAAGGGCGCAAACATTGCGCCCCTACAAAAACCCGGATTGTTCGTGATTAAATTTTAGTTTTCACTGAATACAACCTCTTCATAAATCAAGTCTATGGGAATCCGAAACTCTACACTTGCCAGTTCTATTTCATCTCCTTCTCCATAAGTGGATAGTTCCCATAACCCTTTTTCATTCAATCGAAAACACTCGACCATTTTTTGGTTTGCGCTCACTAGGAGATACTCGCGTAAGGTGGAAATCTGCCGATAGTTTTGAAATTTTTGGCCTCGGTCAAATCCCTCGGTTCCTGGAGAGAGCACCTCGGCAATTAAACAAGGGAAGTTAATCACAGTTTTGGCAAGTTTATCCTGTTCATTGCAGGTGACCATAACATCGGGATAGTGGAAAGGGCCAGATTCAGAAACTTCTAGTTTGGAATCGGCCATTAATACCTTACATCCTTTTCCTCGAAGGTGATTTTTGAGTGCCATTGTTAAATTAATGGCTATTTCATTATGAGCAATGGTTCCCCCAGTCATGGCAATGATTTCGCCATTCATATATTCATGTTTGAGGGGTTGTTTTTCCTCCCATTCTAAGTATTCCTCTGGACTCATATAATTTCGATCTGGATTGGCAATCATGATATACTCCTAGGTTTTGATGCTTTATTTCAAAGTTATATGACTTCTATTTTACCAAATCAGTTGTAAGTTTAGGATAAAATCCGGTAATACTTCTTCCCCGGATAGGGTGGAGGGAGATTGCAATACTTCTACTTTGCGATTTTGACGATAAATCTCGACGGTTTTGGTTTCGGGGTCGATTAACCACCCTAAGCGCAATCCATTGCTGAGGTATTCACGCATTTTGGAACGGGTGGTTTCTATATCATCGGTTTCGGAGACTAATTCGATGGTGAAATCGGGACATAAGGGTAAAATTTTCTTGCGTTGTTCTGGGGTTAAGGCGTCCCATCGTTCTAGTTTGATCCAACTGACATCGGGCGATCGCACTCCACCATTCGGCAACTGAAACCCCGTGGAGGAATCAAAGGCTTTACCCAGGCTGGTTTGGCGGTTCCAATCCCACAATTGGCCGCTTAATTCAAAGTTGCGATCGCCTGTTTCTCCTCCAGTGGGTGGCATAATGATTAACGCTCCAGTTGCGGTTAATTCTAGTTGTAATTCTTGATTAATTTGCGCTAATTCTGCCAACTGTTCTGGAGTCAGTTTTAGCGCCGGTGGCAGATTTAATGTAACTCCCATCCTTCTTCCTTGATTTTTATTGAGTTACGCAGGAAGGACAAGGTTTTACCCTGTCCTTTCCTGTGATTTTTAGGGTTTAGAAGTCATCGGGATACCCACCTCCCATACTCGAATTTCCTCCACTTTGTTCGTTATCCTGTTTGGAACCGAGCAAATCGAGGCGATCAACGGAAATGACGGGTTTAGAACGTTGAACACCTGTAGAACGGTCATTCCAATATTCAAACTTTAAGCTTCCGGTTACCCCGATTAAACTCCCTTTTCGGACATATTGAGCGGCAATTTCTGCGGTTTTACCCCAGATTTGTTACAGTCGATTAGCCAGTCACCTCGCTAACCTCTGCTGCAAAACCGTACATGAGAGTTTCCCCTCATACGGCTCCTCAGTGATTTGGTAAAATTAGATAAAGAGCCTCTTTCCTGTGTGAATTTCCGGTGAATAGATGCCCTATTCAAGCCTTTTTAGACCAGTTTTACCCGGCCATCTATCCGCTGCCAGTAGAGATGATACGCCCTTTGATAACTCCCGGTCCTTCTGCGTCCCCACTGCATAATCATCTGGTGCAAATCATGATGGATTCTCTTGATGAGTTTCCGATTGCATTGAGGCTGGTTCTGGTTGCTCCAGTCTTGAATCGTCTTGTTGATTTTGGGGATTAAATCTTCCAGTTTGGCGGTTTTATTGGCCTTGAGTAGGAGAGAAAGACTTTGGGTACAAGTCCGAATCTGTTCGGCAGAATTCAGGCAGCGATCGCCATTTTTGACCCCAGAAGCATTGTCTATCCCTTGGCGTTTATTAGGCCGAAACTTCACATCACGAAAGCATCTATTTTTAGCCTTATCCGGATTAGATTTAACTTCGGAAATTTTAGGGGTTAATCCAGTCCGGCCTAGCTGATTTCCTGATAGAATTTCCTGACGAGCAACAAGACATCGTGCGGACCAAGAGCGTAACAGGGTTTTTTGCAGCTTGCGAACGGCTTTTGTATCTCCACGTTGAGCGGCTCTAAAAATTCTTTTTTGCAACTTAAACACGACTCTTTCTAGCTTGCGCCAGTTAAGTTTGTTCCATTCCACCCGAGTCAATTGACTGGTTTTAGACATTTACATTGCAATTGATGAATTTATCTCAAAATCACCGTGAGACTATCAGCATATCCATAACCATTACAGTTAGGCATTGGCTTCGGTCTCAATCCTCGTCTGATGACATCATCCGGTTAGCACCTACTTAAAATATCGACCCATTTTAAGAAATGTCATAGACTCCCCGTTCCGAATGTTCATTATTTTGAGGCGTTAGGGTGGTACTATCCGCCGAGGGTGTGGGGGATGCAAATTGCTCCATTTAGATGAGCAATTCCAATCTGTCAGACTTTGATTGAAGATGACAGTTTAACCCTAGGTCATTTTGACGCCAGCGTATCAACCTCTTTCGCTGGGACTGGTTAACGACGGTTACATACCTTTGCATTGAGCTACCCATAACCTCTTGCTAGAAGGGATTTTCGGTAAGGGTCCGAATTACCTCCGTTTCCTCCTTTGCTGTCACGGTTGAAAGTGCTAGTTTCAAGGGTGAGGAGGATGCTTTCACTCTTGCATCCGAGAGGGTTGGACTTGAGGAGTTGAAGGATTCTGTGTTTTCTTCAACGGGATATTAATTACTCTCACCAACATGAACATTCAGTTATCAAGGGTTTGGGAATTGTCCCAATTTCCCTGTAGTTAATCCCCCTTATTTTTGTTAAATAAGGTTTCTAACTAACGGGTCACACCTAAATTAAACCAGTCGGGTCCATCGTTCTTACGAGAATGACGATCGACAGCGATGACGAATTTACAGACTACACTACCGGACTCGAAATATTTGACATCTGGATCTATGCCGGCTCGACCAACTAAGGTGACTACATTTAAACTCATAAGCATGACGATTAAGGGTCAATTTATTAGTCTAGCATTTGGTTCTATGGAGAAAGTGAGGATTCGGGATTTTAGCCGATCGCCCCTGCTCACCGGGAATCGGAATCCGGTCAAGGGATCCCGATCAGGGGTGGGGATAGGCGTCAGCAACCCGAGGTAAAACGGGTGTCCCCAGGAAAAATCAGGGGTGAGCGCATTGAAGAGGGACTGGCATTCCAGGGCGATCGCAACTTTCCCGCTTGATTTTCCACCCCTCTACCCAGATTGGGTACTATTGATTGAGGGCGGTTACCCAGACGGTGGGGCGAAAGGAGTTTATTGTAGTCTTATGGATAACGCAATCCCTCAACTAGATAACATTAAGAGTCAATTGAAAAGTCGAGAGCGAAGAAAAAAACCGAAAATGCTGGTCGTCGATGATGAACCAGATAACCTGGATTTGCTCTATCGCACCTTCCGGCGAGAGTTTCAGGTCCTTAAAGCCGATAGTGGAGCCAGTGCTTTAGAAATCCTCTCTGAAGAAGGGGAAGTGGCAGTCATCATCTCCGATCAGCGGATGCCGGAAATGAAGGGAACCGAGTTTTTGAGTAAAACGGTCCCCCAGTTTCCCAATACCGTGCGGATTATCCTCACTGGATTCACCGATATTGAAGATCTCGTTGAAGCCATCAACTCCGGACAAGTCTATAAATACATTACTAAGCCGTGGGACCCCAACGAACTCAAAACCGTGGTTCAACGGGCGGCAGAAACCTATGAACTGCTCAAACAACGGACGGAGGAACTGCGACGCGCTCAAGCGCAAACCAATCTCCTGATGACTATTGTGGGCGTTGCTCGTTCGGCTCAGAGTTTAGAGGCTTGTTTACCCCCCCTGACTCAGGCATTTGGGGAGAACTTTTCTCCGGATTACTGTATTTTACAGTTGGTGGAGAACAATGCCTTAGCTGAGGCGCAAAGCTCCTACAGTAAAGATGGCACTGTAGAAAACTGGTTGCAGGATGACCCATTGATTGCCGAGGCGATCGCCTCGGGAAATGTTCAGATCGCCGTCGATATTGCCAAAGACCCCAATCTTGCCGAAATCCCCCACTATCAAAGTTCTGGGATCCAAGCTCATCTCGCCATCCCGATTGATTATCGCAACGAACAAATCGCCGTCTTATCCCTGCAATGGAAAGAACCCTCTATCCTGCGTGAGGATGAACTGGAACTGTTGCATTTATCTGCTCAACAGATTGCCCTGGCCCTAACTTGTACTCGATATCATCCATGACCCCTCCTGCTGTTGAAACAACCACCGACGCCGATCGCATTCAAGCCCTCTTTAACCGAATAGCCCCCGTTTACGATCGCCTCAACGATTGGTTAAGCTTCGGACAACACCGGATCTGGAAATTGATGACCGTCAAATGGAGTCATGCCAGTCCCGGTGATATTTGCTTAGATTTATGCTGTGGCAGTGGGGACCTGGCCCAATTGCTGGGGGAACGAGTCGGTCAAACCGGACAGGTATTCGGGGTGGATTTCTCCAGTGCTCAACTAGAAATCGCCCGTCAGCGAGGGGAAAACCATTACCCCCCCCTGCCAATCCAATGGATTGAAGCAGACGCCCTCAATCTCCCCTTTGCCAACAATTTTTTTGATGCGGCGACAATGGGATATGGATTGCGTAACGTCACCGATATTCCTCGAAGTCTCCAGGAACTCCATCGCGTCCTCAAACCCGGTGCAACAGCGGCGATTCTAGACTTCCATCGCCCCAGCAATCCCACCATCCAAGCGATTCAACAGTGGATTCTTCAAACCATCGTCGTTCCCGTCGCCACCGCAAATGGACTCCAGGAGGAATATGCCTACATCCTCCCCAGTCTGGAAAAATTCCCCCAAGGACCTGAACAAATCCGGCTGGCACAACAAGCCGGATTCGCCCAAGCCACACATTACCCCATCTCAGGTGGCATCATGGGAGTATTAGTCGTCACTAAACGTCACAGTTGAGTGTTGAGGAGCACGGGTTACCCGTTACCCGTTAACCCACGATGCTTGACGAGTAAACGCTGAATTGCGAATGGATCTGTTGACTCTTTGGCCTTACTTTTTACCCCCGATCGCCGGGGGAATTATTGGTTATTTCACAAATGATTTAGCCATCAAAATGCTATTCCGTCCCTACCGTGCCTATTCTTTCAAGGGACGGCGAGTTCCGTTTACCCCGGGGTTGATTCCCCGTAACCAAGAACGATTAGCCGAACGGATTGCCACTACGATTATGGGGTCCCTGCTAACGCCAACGGAGTTGCAAAAGTTGGCGCAACGACTGCTGGAAACTGAACGAATCCAGGCGGCGATTCTCTGGTTACTGGAATTGGCACTGACTCAACTCAAATCGGATACAGATCAGAAAACCGCTAAAATCCTCTCCGGTATCCTGCGGGATTTGCTGGGAGAATCCTTACCCCGGATGATTCGAGTCTTAGCCAGACAGTCAGATTTCCTAGAACCCCAGATTAACCAAATTTTTGACCTAGTGCTGCTGGAGTTTCAGCTAACTGAAAATCAAGCCCAGCAACTGTCGGACTGGTTACTAACGGCGGTTCTGCCTCCGGAGGTGGTTCGGCAAACCTTGGTTGATTTTCTGACCGATCGCAATATTACGGCGATCGATGAGGGGTTTCGCGAGAAAAGTAGCGGGACCTACTGGGTGGTTGCCAATTTACTGGGGTTGCGCAATACTCTAACCCGTCTGCGGACCTTTTGCCTCGATGAAAAAGAAGATGCTAATGCTCGGATTGCGGAATTAATCAAAACTTTGGGAGTCAGAGGTCGTTTGCAGGAATGGCTGCACAATCTTTCCCTACAAAATTTACCCGTTTCTACTGTTCGCCAACTGAGAAAAACCCTCAAAGAAAGTATCCGAACTTATGTCCAAACTCGCGGGGGCGATTTAATTCAGGGGTTGACTCATTCGGTCAATTGGGAAAATGTAGCCAACTTAATTCTGAAGCGTCTCCAAGCATCTTCGGTAGTGAATGCTTCGTTAGGATTGGTTAGTAAAGAATTAGCCTTAATTTTAGAGCGGTATTTGGAACGAGATTTAGAAACTCTAGTTGCCAAAGCGATTCCGATTATGAATATCGATCGCGTGATTGTCGAACGGGTGCGGAATACTTCAGCGGAAGAACTCGAAAGCGCAATTCAAGGCATTGTTAAAAGTGAATTGCAGGCGATCATCAATTTAGGGGGAATTCTCGGGGTGGCGATCGGGTTGTTGCAAACGGTGATTTTGCTGTTGCGGTGAATCCAGGAAAATTTCGCCCAGGCAATTTTTCTTGAGAAGCAATTGTAGCAATTGTAGGGTGGGCACTGCCCACCGTAAGGAAAGGTGGGCAGTGCCCACCCTACTCCTCTTCAGGGCAGGGCGATGATTGTTTAGAAGCCCTCTGAGGTCCTGAAATTTTTCGGGGAGAGGCCCTCGGCTTGACCCTGGGAAGGCGCGATCGCCGGATTCGGATGCACCAAAAATTGATCCGGGGTTGCGAATAGGCATTAGTCAGATCAAGAAAGAATCAATTCTATTGGTCCTCATTGGAAATTGTTTATCCAAACCTAATAGATGACCCAAGTGGCGATCGCCACTCAATTTACCTTTCCAAGGTTTTGACTTTTTACTAAATACACTTTTCCTTTTTACACACCCACTGAGGACGTTATGATGTTAAAATCTATCACTTAATTCTGTGCGATCGCCCGGTTTTCTAAACATTACAAAGAGCGGTATGAGGCGATCCTACGTCTAGCTTTTACACGCTTTTCATTGGTATCACAAGCTTCAGGTTCCGGTTCAGGAGCATCATTCCAAACCGGGGTCAGGGGATCTCGTTGAACCGCAGCAAATCCTTGACGGACGGCCATCACAATTTGGGGCCTTAATTTTTGAGCTTGATGTTGTTGAAATTGCCAGCCGCGATCGCTCGTGGCATACAAAGCCGGGAGTCGATTCAAAGCATAAGCCACAACCTGAGCTACAACTTGCTCGGGCTTGAGAGACCCCAGCATTTTCGGCGGCAGTTGCCGCAATTGCCCTTGTGATTCTTCAACCACGAGGGATTCGAGGGCGTTACGGTACAGGGGGGCATGATTCGATGGTACGTTGGTCATAAATGATTCTCCAAACCGAGCAAGGTTAAATAATCTCTCCCCTGAACCGGGGCTTATTGAAATCATAACGTACCCTATTTTTATAGGAGACCTCCCACAGTATAGTTTTTTAATAAAAAAATATATTTCTGCTGTTGACCCAGTAGACCATCCAAGCTCTTGCTAATCCCCTAGTGACAAGCCGAACTACCCGAGAGGAGGATGATAGGATTATCCTCACAGGGGAGAGGGCGAAAGATACCTCCCTCCCCTCTAACCCTAGACATAGCCGCGTTTATGAAGTCGCCGTTGGCAGTCGCTTGCGAAGGGAAGCCACTCGTTTATTGGCCGTTTTATTGTTCGGGTCAAGTTCCTGAGCTTTTTCGTAGGCTTCTAATGCCTCAGAAGTTAATCCTTTGCGATCAAAAGCAAACCCCAGATTATTCCAACCCGTGACATATTCGGGATTCAGCTTTAATGCGTCTTTATATTGACGAATCCCTAAGTCGTACTGCTCCAAAGCAGCATAGCTATACCCCAAAGCATTGTAGATGAGCGCTTTACTTTCCTCATCAATGGGAGCTTTACATTTTAAAGCCTTTTGGAACTGAACAAGGGCTTGGGTATAGAGTTGCTTATCCAAATAAATACTGCCGAGTTCATAATATTCTTCGGCGGTTCCTTTATCTTTGTTCAGGTTCTGTTGCAACCGAGAAAGGTTCAGTTCAATCTGGCGAGTTCTGAGGACTTGGCGCACCACTGCCCAAGCTGCAACTCCGAGTAATCCCAGCAAAATCGAGAGGTAAATAAGCGGAAGAGAGGTATCCATGCCGTTTTAATTGACTGATTCAACTGCCCTAGAATTTTGATTATCTTGATTATTTTGATTATCTTGAGTGCACAGGGAGGAGGTTTTGAGCCTCACTCCAGGGGGAGAGTTTGGGTGACTTCCACCACGGGTAAACCCCAGTATTCGGCCCGTTCTTGTAACCACCCGTCCTGATGCCACTGGGCGATCGCCTGATTGACTCGGGAGTGGAGTTGGGCATATTGCAATCCTTTCGGCATCACCACCGCCAGGGGTTGAGTAGACAACTGGAATGGCAGCAGTCTGTATTGGGGATATTGCTGCACCCATCCGGTTAAAATACTGGCATCAGCCGCGAAGGCACGGACGGAACCGGATTCTAAGAGGAGTCGCGCCTGTTCATAAGAGTCTACAGGGACTAACTGCCCTTGGGGAACTCGAAACTCCAATAGAGGAATTGTACTGGAGGCATTGAGGACGGCGATCGCTTGACCCGCTAGGTCGGAGGGTTGACGGATTGAGGGGTCTCGGGTGATAATTTTGGCCCCATCTAGGTAGTAGGGCGGGCTAAAATAAACCACCCGCGATCGCGAGGGCGTTGCCGTCACTCGGGCGATCGCCAGATCCACTTGACCCGATATCACCACCGCAAGGCGATCGCGATTCTCCACCGGGACAAGTTCCACCGCCTCGGGACTCCCCAGCAACTCTTGGGCTAACCGTCGCGCAATATCAATTTCAAAGCCTTGCAGATTGCCGCTGCCCTCTCTAAATCCCATTGGGCGGAAATTATCCTTAACCGCCACAATCAATTGACCCCGCTGCTGAATTTCGGCGAATTCCGCCGCCTTCCCAACTTGGCCCCAGGGCCAAAGGCAAAAGGCAATGACTAGCAAAAAATCCTTGATCCTTTTGCCCTCTGGCTGCATCATCATTTATGCTTTGGCTTGAGCGGCCAGTTCTACAACTTTGGCAAAACTCGCCGGGTCTAAAATTGCCATTTGAGAGAGCATCTTGCGGTTTAGCTGAATATTGGCTTTCTTGAGATTGCCAATCAATTGACTGTAGCTCATGCCATGCATCCGAGATGCCGCGTTAATCCGGGCGATCCACAGACGGCGAAAGTCACGCTTGCGATTGCGGCGATCGCGATAGGAATTCCGCAGGGCTTTCATCACCTGCTGATTAGCTGTCCGGAACAGTTTCGAGTGCGAACCCCGAAATCCCTTCGCCATTTTCAGGATCTTTTTGCGCCGGTTGCGCGCAACGTTCCCGCGTTTTACCCGTGTCATGGTTACTTTCCTTTATTTGTACAAATCTGAGCACTGAATCAATTCCCTCGATGGGAGAGGGGTTTTACCCCCGCTACCGGGCTAGGAAGTCAGAGGAGATCCGACCTTCGAGGGCTATGAAGCTTTCTGACTTCTGTCGCCACAAATCGAGCTTCTAACTTTTTACAAATACGGCATCATTAAATGCACGTTTTTTTCATCCTGCTCGCTGACAAGGGCGCTCTTTGACAACCGATTTCTGCGAGTAGCCGATTTGTGTTCGAGTAGGTGGCTTTTGTAGGCTTTCCGACGCTTGATCTTACCACTGCCTGTGGCTCTAAAGCGCTTGGCAGCAGCCTTTCTGGTTTTCAGTTTAGGCATGGACTTCCATTAATTCAGCACGATCAATTAATATATCATACCCCCTGACTTCTACACAAGGAAATACCAGGAAAGGGCGATCGCCCGTTAAACAAGCCGACGGTCAGGGATCACCGTCGGCTTGTTGCTACATTATTTCTAACTCACCCAGATACTCTGTCCGTTGGGTTGAGCCGAGTCAACTCAACACCCGTCCGATTTCAATCAAACAAAAATCCAGTTATTGCGCCGGCTTTTTCCGCTGGACTACCCAGACAATCAAGAAAAGTGCCAACCCAAGCAGCACAACTGCCGCAACTGGACCTAAAAACTTCTCGACAAGCCCAAAATTCTGGCCTAACATAAAGCCAGCATAAGTGAGCAACAGATTCCAGCAGAGTGACCCAATCAACGAGAACCCTAAAAATTCCAGCCAGGGCATCTTTTGCAAACCCGCCGGAACAGAAATAAAGGTACGAATACCCGGAATTAGCCGTCCAAACAAAACAACGGCTGCCCCATATTTTCTAAACGAATCTTGAGATTTATCAATATCTTCATTCGTCAAATTCAGCCATTTTCCATATTTGTCTATCCATCTTTTTAATTGATTCTCCCCCAGTCTTCTGCTCACATAATACCAAGGTAAAGCACCCAAAAGAGAACCGATGGTTCCAGCAACTACTACCCCCCAAAAGGTGAGTTTACCTTGGGTAACAGTAAATCCAGCCAATGGCATAATCAGTTCCGAAGGAATTGGCGGAATAATATTCTCTAGGAACATCAACAAAGCAATGCCCCAATAGTTAAAAGCGGTAATTGTGTTTGTAATCCAATCCAGCATAAAAATAAAATAATCAGGTTAAAATAGTATCCCCGTCATTTCTGCCTAAGACGGCATAAATGCTTAATATTTCACCTCAAATCCAAGAAATCCTTGAGGTTCGATAGGCCAGGGGTAGGGCATGATCTATTTAATTGTAGCTGCTGTCTATAGCGATCGCCTCGCCGGTCTAATTCAAGTTTCGCCTGCCCTACCCAGATTTAGAAACCGGGTTTCTTGACCAAATCTGGGGAAATTAACGACAATCTAGGCAGAAACCCGGTTTCTTCCGGGGCCGTGAAACTTGTGCCAAAGGTTGCCCAGCAGGTTGTGCAAAAACCTCTGAATGTAGGGTTGATTCTCGAATCAACCCTACATTCAGAGGTTTCTCTTCAATAATCCGTAAGTCCTGATCTCATTGGGAGTAGCCAAAGTCTGATTTCCACAAATTTCCCCCTTTAACCGCTTATTTATGTCCAAAGAAATAGCAAAAACTCTATCTTTAGATAGATGTAACCGGCAATTTGAGGCCAATTTTCAAATTTATCCTGCGACGTATGGAACATTTCAGGGGGAGTAGGTTATATTACGATTAGTTCAAATAAGTCAGCCTAATCCAGTTGGGGGTTTGCATAACCCGGTTTAATCACTGGGATAAGCATTGCTAGTCCTATCAACTGAAGCGGGGGAACCCACTCAGGGGCTTATTTTCTCAACAGAGAAAAGGGATATCTCTCAATCCTCGCCCATCAGCTAACCCCGTCGGCATTGAGACGAGACTGAAAAGATCGGTAAACTTTATTAATTTGCGCGATCTCATTAGTGTCCTTAAAAACGAGTAATTTGTTCGGTTTGTCTGAACTTCATGGAATGAACCCCATCGAGCAATTCAGTAAGCCAACAAGGCATGAGGTGAAGATCAAAGTTATGCTAAACCTAAACAAAAATCGGATTGCTTTAATTTCTGTTACTGGCGACCCCGCCGCAGAAATCGGGAAGGAAGAGGCCGGAGGCCAAAACGTGTACGCGCTCCAAGTTGGCTTGGCCCTTGCCAAACTCGGATGGAAAGTGGATATGTTTACCCGCCGAAATCATCCCGAACAAGCGGCAATTGTGAATCACCATCCCGATTGTCGAACCATCCGCCTAAATGCAGGACCCGCCAAGTTTATCGGTCGAGATAAAATATTTGAATATCTGCCTGATTTTGTAAAAGCGTTTCAGGAATTCCAAGACAGAGAAGGTATTCAATATTCTCTCATTCATAGCCATTACTGGTTATCCTCCTGGGTGGGAATGGAACTATCAAAGCATCAACCGCTGCGACTGGTGCATACCTATCATTCCCTGGGTGCGGTGAAGTATCAATCAGTCAGTGATAAACCGGCGATCGCCACTACCCGACTGGCAACGGAAAAAGCCTGTTTGGAAACAGCCGATCGCATCATTGCCACGAGTCCTCAAGAACAAGCGCACATGAGAAAACTCGTCTCAAATAAGGGGGAAATCGAAGTGATTCCCTGTGGGACGGATATCAACCGATTTGGCAGCGTCAGTCGGACCGAAGCGCGAGCAGAATTAGGGATTAAACCCGATGCGAAAGTGGTTCTTTATGTGGGTCGATTCGATCGCCGCAAAGGAATTGAAACCTTGGTTCGTGCCGTGGGACAATCCAGCTTATTAGAGAGCGATCGCGATAAGCTGCAACTGATTATCGGAGGCGGTTATCGTCCTGGACAGAGTGATGGAATCGAACGCGATCGCATTCATGGCATCGTCAAAGAACTGGGAATTGATGACATTACCACCTTCCCCGGACAGTTAGGCAAAACTAACCTGCATCTGTACTATGCTGCCGCCGATGTCTGCGTAGTACCCAGTCACTATGAACCCTTTGGATTAGTGGCGATCGAAGCAATGGCGAGTCGGACTCCCGTCGTTGCCTCCGATGTCGGCGGATTAAAATTTACCGTCGTCCCCGAAATCACCGGACTGTTGGCCCCTCCCAAAGATGAACAGGCCTTTGCCGTCGCGATCGACCGCATCCTCAGCAATCCCGAATGGCGAGACGAACTCGGAGGTTCCGGTTGCCTGCGAGTAGAATTGGCCTTTAGCTGGGAGAGTGTCGCCAATCGACTCGCCCTAGTTTATAACCAACTCCTAACCCAACCCGTCATTCCCATGAATCCTCCAGTTCTAGCAGCTTAGAGAACTCAAGGGACAAGAAACCGGGTTTCTGTAGACAACCTTTGCTACCAAGCAACAACTGTCATAGAAACCCGGTTTCTTCTTTGCCGAAGTTGGAGAGGTTAGAAAAACGAGTTCTTTATAAGTTATACTATCTAACAGGATAACTGATGCTTCAATCAAAAAACACAAATTTATGACAATAAAAGAACAACTGATTCACGAAATTGAAAAATCTCCTGATATCGTCATTGAAGAGGTTTTTGACTTTCTATTATTGGTCAAATTGAAATATCACCGCCAACAAGAACAATCTAAGCCATTTGGCTCATTTATTCAAGAGCTTGTTTCTGATATTCCTCCAGATATTTTAGCCACTTTGCCGACCGATGGATCTGAACAACACGATCATTATATCTATGGAACTCCCAAGCGGGAATTATGAAGCGAGTTTTTGGTGATACCTTTTATTGGATAGCTCTGTTGAACCCATGGAATAACTGGCATAAATTCGCTCTAAATTATGCACAAAACCATCCAGAGATACCAATCATTACAACCGATGGTGTAATTGACGAAATTTTAGCCTACGCCGCCTCTAAAGGCAGCCTAATGCGACAAAAAGAACTCGCTATGTGCTTACAAATGCGGCGATAACAAACCATAAAAGTGATTGCTTATACACCAGAAATCCGCGAGTTAGGACTGAACTTATATGGTCAGCGTTTAGACAAAGGCTATAATCTAACGGATTGCATTTCCATGATAGTTATGAAACAAATGGGCATCACATAAGTTCTGACTCACGATCAACATTTTGCTCAAGAAGGTTTTACTCTAATTTTTACGGATTTAAAATAGAAACCCGGTTTCTTTCCTGCTGACTTCAAATTACCTGACGATTTTTCGGAAACAAACTAATCAAGGTGCGTAAAGCCCTGTTCACAGTTTCAGCATCAGGGAAATATTCCCGCACATCTGGATCGAGCATAATTGCTCCATCTTCCAGGGTAAAATATTGAACAACATCCTGGCGATCTGTTTGATGAATGGTGACCGTATGTCCTCGGCGATATGCCTCGGAATGCTTGCCGCGATCGCCCCCGGTAAAATCATATTCTGGAAGCATTTCATCATCAGTGGTATCTGACTGGTCAAAGTTATGATTGTTCATAGATTTTCCTCTCTGTTTTGGTGGCTTGACGATATCGCAGAAACCCGGTTTCTGAATCTGGGTAGGGGGAAAGACAACCGGGTTTCTGCATAGATTTTGGTTAATTGACAGAAATTTGGTCAAGAAACCCGGTTTCTGAATCTGGGTGGGGGGAAAGACAACCGGGTTTCTTAA
>NZ_JAFLQW010000189.1 GCF_017313335.1 Phormidium pseudopriestleyi FRX01
ATCCCAAAGTGCCTATATATTCTGGAGTAACGTAGTAATCCTGGCTTAACGAATTACTCAGGCTAATGACACGCTCCTTAATTTCTTAAGAAGCCCGCACTGTAACGGTATTCCGTTCAGTGCGTGTTGTGGTCACAAATCATCAATAAGGGGAGGGGTTGACGAGAAGAAGCCGGGGGGAGATAATGTTCCGGCACTCGTTCGCGATCTAAAGGTTGGCTGCGTTGGAGTTGCCACCATCGTAAAGCTAAGGCCACGGTTACCAGGACGATGCCAAAACTAAACAGAGAAACGCTGTGGTCAATTCCTCCGAGGGCTGCATCTACGGCACCGACAATCACGATAAAGCTAGTAATAGGTTCTTGACGGTAGGCCGACTTTAGAAATCTAATCAATCCAGGATTCATCATAGTTAGTGTTTTATCTCTTGCGGGTAATTTTTTTCTAGGGTTAAAATTTAAAGTTGAGCCCCAAGTTTTGGAGGTGGGCAAGGCCCGTTCCCCCTTTTCATTGTAACGTTTCAAGGGTTGATTGTACTGTAACGTTTGGGGGTTTAGCTCAAAAGGGCGATCGCCTCCCCAGGTAATCTGTTGAACTCGGGGTCCAATGGGCTCAACCTACTGATGGTTTCTGCTGAAGGCGATCGCATTCCGGAGTTCTTTCAATTCTCCCGTGAGGTTTTAAACTCGACCGGATTCCCCCTCGGCGAGTCTAGGCATCGGGTGGGAATTGCCCACCCGACCACTTCACAAGATGACCTAATTGAGGCCCAACCAGGACAGCAATCCTTGTCCCGAGAGGTATTCGATCAGCAGAGTCAGGGCAAAACCAATCATCGCCGCCCGACCATTCAAGCGTTCAGCATACTTATTGAAGCCAAATTTTGGGTCTTCCAGCTTCGGGGTAACCGTAGGTCCGATAGGTTGGGGTTCTGTCATGGTGAGTCGGTTAATTTACAATTCTTAACGATTTATCATCTTCTATTGTAGGGAGACTGACTCATTCGTCAACAAGAATCCTTTTAAAATTTCCTAAATTAAGGTATTACAACGGAACCACAAGAGGTTATTCATGGAAATCGGCGTCCCTAAAGAAACAAAAGATCGGGAATATCGGGTGGGATTGAGTCCGAGTAGCGTCAGAGTCCTCACGGAAGACGGACATTCTGTTTTTATCGAAACCCATGCGGGGGTGGGTTCGGGATTCAGCGATCAAGAGTATGTGCATAGTGGGGGGAAAATTGTCCCCAGGGCCAAAGATGCTTGGAGTCGGGAATTGGTGGTAAAGGTCAAAGAACCCTTACCTGGGGAATATGGGTATTTGCACAAAGAGCAACTGCTGTTTACTTACCTACATTTAGCAGCCGATCGCCAATTAACCGAGACCCTGATGGAATCTGGCGTCTGTGCGATCGCCTATGAAACCGTCGAACTCCCAGATAAACGACTCCCCCTGCTCACCCCCATGAGCATTATCGCCGGTCGTCTCTCCGTGCAATTTGGCGCGAGATACCTCGAACGGCAACAAGGGGGTCGCGGAGTCCTCTTAGGAGGCGTTCCTGGCGTCAAACCGGGCCGTGTGGTCATCTTAGGCGGAGGGATCGTCGGCACCGAAGCGGCCAGGATAGCCGTGGGCATGGGGGCGCGAGTGCAAATTTTGGATATCAACGTCGATCGCCTCGCCTATCTCGAAACATTATTTGGGTCCCGGGTTGAACTGCTGTATAGCGAGTCCTTACAAATCGAGGCAACCGTTCCCAACGCCGACTTACTGATTGGTGCCGTCCTCATTCCCGGACGTCGTGCTCCAATTCTAGTCCCGCGTGAGGTGGTGGAAACCATGCATCCCGGGTCAGTGATTATTGATGTTGCAGTGGATCAAGGGGGTTGCGTGGAAACATTGCACCCCACTTCCCATACAAATCCTACTTATATTGAAGCCGGAGTTGTACATTATGGCGTACCCAATATGCCCGGTGCCGTCCCTTGGACCGCAACCCAAGCCCTTAATAATAGTACCTTACCTTATGTGGTGAAATTAGCCAAATACGGTATCAAAGCATTAGGATTCGATCCAGCTTTAGCCAAGGGTCTGAATGTGAAAAACTATCAACTTTTGCATCCTGATGTTCAGCATGTTTTCCCTGATTTAGTCCCGTAGAAATTAGCACAAGCTAGAGGATTTAAAGCGATTCCTCTAGCTGAGAGATGGAGACAGTTTGAATTGGGTAGAAAGAATGAAAAATTTCCTGGAAACTGAGCGGTTAATCCTGCGATATTTTAACGAAACTGATGTTCATCACCTTTTAGCATTAGACAGTGACCCGGCGGTGATGCGCTATATTAATGGCGGAATTCCTAGCAATTTTTCAGACATTGAAGCAGGGTTAGGCAACATTTTAAACTATTATGAAAATTACGAAAATTTAGGGTTTTGGGCTACTCATGAAAAAGTCACCGGAGAGTTGATCGGCTGGTTTCACTTTTACCCCGCCATCACCAGTCCCTTTGGGGTAGCTGCGAATCTCGTTCGAGAGGGGGAGATTACCCTAGGATATCGATTGCGGCAGTCCAGTTGGGGGAAGGGATATGGTACAGAAGGAGGGCGATCGCTCCGCGATCAAGGGTTTAATCAGTGGGGGGTAGAGAGAATCATTGCTTGGGCATTACAAGCTAATCAAGCCTCTATTCGAGTCATGGAAAAAATCGGGTTACAATTTGAATGTGATTATCACTTAAAGCCTGAGCAATTAACGGCCTTAAAACAACCCGAAGAACGGCTGATTCTCAAGTATGGGTGTGATAATATTCAATTTTTATCTCGTCCATAATCAAACATTAGCTAATTTTAATAATTTAATCTTGAACATTTAGTTATTGAACTATTTTAATAATTGTAAAATTATATATAGCGGTTCCTACGGTTATTCGGGTACATTTTTGGAGGGCGTAAAGCCTGAGCCCGGGCTTCGCTGTGCGGCGTAGCTGGTGCGGAGTACACAAACATCTTGAACGCTCAACTTTATCGTGAGATATAATTACTGAAAGAACCCCTAATTGTTAAATTTTATAAAAATAAAAAACGCAAAAAAAGATACAAAAAATACCCCATGCTATCATTTGTAAATATTAGCCAGTGAGCCTGTGTTCAACCCCTATTGACGAGGCAAGGAAGAGGAATCACTCAAGGTTGGGGTTCAGGGATGGTGAAGGGGAAGGGTGATTTCAAAGGTTGTACTAACGCCTGGGGTTGAATGACATATCAGAGTTCCATGATGCTTTTTAACAATCGTCTCATAACTGATATAAAGCCCTAACCCGGTGCCTTTTCCGACGGTTTTGGTGGTAAAAAAGGGGTCAAAATTTGACTTTGAACTTGCGGAGAAATACCCCGGCCATTATCCGTAATGGTTATTTGAATTTGCTCGCCTTCTAGTTCCCGCGTTTGGATGTGAATCGTTCCTGAATCAGGGGGGACATGGGTTGCGATCGCATCAATAGCATTGGAGAGAAGATTCATAAACACTTGATTAATCTCCCCCGCCAAGCATTCAACGGGAGGGACTTTACTATAGTCTTTGATTACCTCAATCTGGTGAGATGGAGGCGAGGAACCCTGGATGCGATGTTGTAGAATCAGCAGGGTACTTTCCAATCCTTCATGAATATCTACTGCTTTCAATTGAGATTCATCTAACCGGGAAAAATTCCGGAGACTCAAGACAATCCGCTGGATGCGATCGGCCCCTGATTTCATGGAATGTAGGAGTTTAAACAAATCTTTTTTAACAAAGGGTAAGTCAATTTGAGTTTCCATGTCCACAATATCTGGGTCTGATTCAGGATATTTTTCCTGATACAGGGACAACAGATCCAGGATGTTTTGAAAATAATCCGTAGCGGGAGAGAGATTGCTGTAAATAAAACTCACGGGATTATTAATTTCATGAGCAATTCCCGCAACTAACTGCCCCAAACTGGTCATTTTTTCAT
>NZ_JAFLQW010000125.1 GCF_017313335.1 Phormidium pseudopriestleyi FRX01
ACGGGGTCATCAGGCAGCACAAAATCATCGGGCAACTTTTCCCAAGTGATCCGGTAAGTGGGGGATGTAGCTAACATGATGATTCCTGCCAGGGTAGGGTTCATTCATTACTATATCATGGCTCTGAGTGCGGCGTCTTGTCGGGGTGATTTATGAATCGCCGTGAAACTTAGGGTTTGATTGAATGGTTGATTATAATGATATAGGGTATCCTGTGATGCACTTGTGACTCTGCTATCACCTGTTGCCTCCAGGCAGTGGGATTGACGCAGTTACTACTACCTCTTAAAGGACCAAAAATGAAAGCACTCAAGGTTATGGCAACGATTGATAACCAGGGGCAACTGACTTTAGATTATCCCCTAATTAACGATAAAAATAGTCGAGTTGAAGTGATTGTTTTGATTCCTGAACCTTCAGAAATCGATGAAGAGGAAGAATCGAAGGCAGCGCTTCTACAGAACTTTCAGCAAGCTTGGCACGAAGCGATGACTGGAGAAACTATCCCGATCGCCCAAGTTTGGTCAGGGATTGAAGATGCCTAGAAAACTTAAGTCTGACCTGTTTACCTCCTGCAACTTACCCTGAATTAACGATTAATGAAACGACTGATTTCTCTGACAATTAGCTTACTTATTCTGGCGGTTATCTACGGGAAACTTGATTTTCCCAGGTTGGTTCAGGTGTTCCAAAATTGCGATCGCCTCTGGATGGCGGTGAGTCTGGGAATGGTTGTCCCCCTGGTGGCGATTACCAGTTGGCGTTTACAACAGCTTGCACCAGCGAGTTCGGGGCTGGATTTTCCCGAGGCAAATCGGCTGATTCTGGCTTCTAGTGTGTTAAATATGGTATTGCCGTCGAAAATGGGGGATATTGCTAAGGCTTATTTTATGCGCGATCGCGGGCATTTGAGTGGCTCTTTGGCCCTGTCTTTGGTGGTGTTTGAAAAAGCCTGCGATTTGCTATCTCTGCTCTTATGGTGCGTTTTGGGCTTGCTATTATATCCCGCGAAAGATGCTTTGTTTTGGGCGATGACGACGGGGGTTACCGGGGGATTAATAGTCGGGTTATTCTTGTTAAGTTCTCCTCGGTTTGCTCGGGTCTGTTTTGCAATAGCTTCCCGTTTTGCCCCGAAAAAGGTTAAAATCAAGCTGGATAAGTTGTGCTTTTCTTGGGGGGAAATGCACGATTATTTTTGGGGCGATCGCCGTCGGTTGTTCACGGTTACTCTAACTTCTATTTTCCTCTGGTTTTGCCATCTCTTACAAATTTGGTTCTTTATTCTCGCCCTCAATGCCTGGACGCCATTTCTAACTAACCTCGCCCTCTCTCCCTTAGCTATTCTCGCCGGTTTGATGCCCTTAACCTTTGCCGGAGTCGGAACCCGAGATGCAGCTTTAATTCTGTTTTATCAGCCCTATTTTGGAGAGGCAACGGGAGCAGCTTTGGGATTACTGTGCACCTCCCGTTATTTGCTTCCAGCTATTGCGGGATTACCGTTTTTAGAGCGATATTTATCCACCCTCCGCGCCCAAAATCGTTAGGAATACTCTAGGATTGATTCTCCCGGAAATTGCTTCTGTTTAATTATGAATAATTTACGCAAATTCCTAACTGCCCCTATTTCCCATCGATTCAGTCCAATTGTGATATTTTGGTTCAGTTTGAGCTTGACTTTTGCGACCATTTATGGGGGAATGGTATTGCAAAAAGCCTTTAGCGTTGAATATATGGTTCAGGATGATGCGAGGCAGCACGTCTTTTGGATGCAGCGATTTGTGAACCCGGATTTATTTCCAGGCGATTACATTGCAGATTATTTTCAATCTGTGGCCCCGGTAGGATATACGGCGGTTTATCGGGGAATGGCACTGTTAGGAATTGAGCCATTATTGTTGAGTAAGTTGTTACCGATCGCCCTAGTGATTATCACTACAATCTACTGTTTTGGGTTAACCTTACAGTTGTTTCCGGTCCCGTTGGCTGGATTTATCAGTAGTGTATTGCTGAATCAAAGTCTCTGGATGAAATTTGATGTAGTTTCCGCAACTCCCCGGGCTTTTTTATATCCGATATTTGTGGCATTTCTCTATTATTTATCTCGAAATCAGTTAGTGGGCAGTTGTGTGGCGATCGCCCTGTTGGGACTCTTTTATCCCCAGTATGTTTTCATCGGTTCCGGTATCTTACTCTTGCGTCTAGTTTCTTGGCAATCCCGACGTATTTCTCTCTCGCGCAATTGGCGGGATTATCTATTCTCAGGAATCGGTTTAGCTGTAGCATTTGCGGTGATGTTGCCTTATGCCTTAAAAACTAATGAATATGGTCCAGTTTTAACCGCTGCTGACGCCATGAATTCCCCAGAATTATGGCCGGGAGGACGGAACCCATTTTACCATGAAAACCCCTTTTATTTCTGGTTAATTGGAGAGCGATCGGGAATTTTACCGCCTTTGTTGCCTCCGCTGATTTGGATGGGAATTTTCTTACCTTGGGTTTGTCGGTATCCCTCCCGGTTTCCTTTGGTTTCGCAAATTTCTCCGGCATTTCAGCTATTAAGAAACCTGATATTAGCAGCAATCTTGATGTTTTTCGCAGCTCACTCAGTGTTATTTCGTCTGCATTTACCCAGTCGTTATATTGACCATAGTTTTAGAATTGTTTTAGCAGTAGTAACCGGGATTCTGATTACCATTTTGATAGATTGGGCATTGGGAGTTCTAACGCCATTTTTAGGGCAGTTTCACCAGTTTATTGCAGCAGGCATGATGCTATTTTTCACCGCTGCCCTGATTTTTTATCCGAACTATACGCCGAGTTTTCCTCGCACGAATTATCGTCCGGGACCCTTGCCGGATTTGTATCAGTTTTTCCAACAGCAACCCCAAGATATTTTAATCGCTTCTTTAAGCGGGGAAGCGAATAATTTACCGACATTTTCCCATCGGTCTATTTTAGTAGGGCGGGAATATGCAATTCCCTATCATCAGGGATATTATCGCGAATTTAGTCAACGGATGCGAGATGTAATTCGCGCTCAATATAGTGGGGATATGGCAATAGTGCAAGGGGTGATTGAACAGTATGGAATCGACTTTTGGTTAATTGAGCAATCGGCGTTTGAACCGGGGTATTTTGCCCGGAATCGGTGGTTGCAACAGTATCAACCGGAGGCGGATGAGGCGATCGCATCCTTAGAATCGGGAAATTTGCCCTTTGTTGCCCAGGCGATCGCCCGTTGTACGGTATTTAACACGGGAGATTTCTTGGTTCTCCAATCTCAGTGTATGATCAACGATTAAGAGTACATTCTCTACCCCATTCACAGGGGTTAATTCCGTTCCCTTTCACTAACTTCACTCTCTTGTCTATGAGAATGCCCAACCTGCATCGATTTCTGACAGGTCCCTTGGAAAAATCTCCAAAATCTACCGTGATTTTTTGGCTAAGTTTAACCTTAACCTTTGCTGCGGTTTATGGGGGTTTGGTATTACATCAAGCGTTTAGTATCGACTATGTGGTACAAGATGATGCGCGGCAGCACGTTTTTTGGATGCAGCGTTTTATCGACCCCGAATTATTTCCAAATGATTGGATCGCGGATTATTTTCAATCCGTTGCACCAGCGGGATATACTGCCCTTTATTGGATGGTTGCCAAGTTGGGCGTTTCTCCGATGCTGCTGCATAAACTCCTGCCTCCTGTATTAGGATTAATCACGACAGTTTTCTGTTTTGGCATCACAATAGAACTGTTGCCAGTACCCGTGGCGGGATTTATCAGTGGGTTATTGCTGAATCACTACATTTGGATGCGGGATGATGTGGTTTCCGCAACTCCCGTGGCGTTTGTTTATCCGTTGTTTACCGGATTTATCTATTATTTATTGCGGCGCAATCTCTGGGGAACTGGCGCATTCGTTGCCCTCCTTGGGTTATTTTACCCGCAATGTTTGTTAGTTGCAGTCGGCATTTTAATTTTACAATTTTTGCGTCTGACTGATTGGCGTCCTCATCGGAAACAACCTGGAAAGCTGTATCAATTTTATGGCAGTTTATTCGGAATTGCCGCGATAGTTATTATCGCCTATATGTTGAAGTCCGATGATTATGGTCCGGTGATTACTGCTGCTGAAGCTAAAACTTTACCGGAGTTTTTAAAGCGGGGTAAAAGTGAGTTTTTCTCCCAGGATTGGGGCCATTTTTGGTTTGCCGGACAACGGAGTGGGATGATGCCTCGGTTTGGCATAATTTCCCCGCTGATTTTAGGAGGAATTTTACCACTTCTACTTCGATTTCGCGGAATTTTCCCTTTGTCGGTGCAGATAAAACAGGCAGGTATTTTGCTGGAGATTATTCTGGCATCGTTAGGAATGTTTTTCCTATCTCATCTGCTGTTATTTGAATTACATTTACCCAGTCGCTACACGGAACATACCTTGAGGATTGTCAGTGCGATCGCCGCTGGAATCACCGTCACCTTGCTCATGGATGCACTTCTGATTTTGGGGGAAAATATAAATCAAAAAACCGTCACTCGGATTGGATTTTTCTTGATTTTAGCTATCCTTATATTAGAACCTCTAGGGTTAAATCGATTCCCTCGCACTGATTATCAATTTGGGTATTTTCCGGCATTATATGAATTTTTTGCCCAACAGCCAAAAGATATTCATATTGCATCGATTACGGAAGAAGTCAATAATATTCCCTCGTTTAGTCAGCGGTCAATTTTGATGGGCAATGAAGGGTATGGCGTGCCGTATCATGAAAGGTACTATGCAGAAATCCGGGAACGGAGTATCGATTTAATTCACGCCCATTACAGCCCTAATTTAGCCGAAATTGAGCAATTTATCACCGAATATGGTATTGATTTTTGGTTAATTGAGGAAGATGCGTTTACAGCATCATATCTGAAAGACGATCGCTGGATGATGCAATATCAACCGGAGGCAAGTCAGGCGATCGCCCAACTGGAGGAAGGAATTACCCCAGCTTTAGCAACGGTTCGCGATCGCTGCACCGTATTCCGTACCGACAAATTTGCTGTCTTAGATTCTGCCTGTATTCTCACCTTCAATTCATCCCCCCTATGATATCATCCCAATTTCTTCGCATCCTCTCCAACTCCTCTCGTCGAGGGCAGATTTTCTGGCTGATTGCCACCCTTTGTGTGGCGGCAATTTATGCAATTTTTGCCTTAAAAATTACTTTATCTAACGCCTATATCATCCAAGATGATGCAAGGCAGCACATCTTTTGGATGCAGCGGTTTTTAGATCCTGAGTTGTTTCCTCATGATGTAATGGCAGACTATTTTGAATCCGTCGCCCCTGCTGGATATACAACCTTTTATCATCTCGGGGCAAAACTGGGAATCAACCCGTTTTTATTGAATAAAATTCTGCCCTTAATTTTAGTAATTATCGCCACATTCTATTGCTTTAAAGTGGTGATGGAGCTTTTCCCCGTGCCATTTGCCGGGTTTATTTGCGGATTGCTGCTGAATCAAAACGTTTGGTTACAAGATGATATTCCCTCCGCCACGCCCGTTGCTTTTGCCTATCCCTTATTTTTAGCCTTTTTGTATTACTTACTGCGAGAAAATCTCATCTTAACGGGAGTAACCATCGCCCTCTTAGGACTATTTTATCCCCAATGTGTTTTTCTAGCATCGGGTCTTTTACTGTTCCACTGTTTGTCCTGGAATCAAGGCCAAATTTCTCTGTCTCCCCACCGGAAAAACTATTTACTGTCCGGGATTGGTTTAGCTGTCGCCCTGGCGGTGATGTTACCTTATGCCTTGAAATCTTCAGAATATGGTCCAGTCTTAACCGCTGTGCAAGCCAAAACTTTATGGCCCAGCTTTTTTATTGATAATCCTTTGGAATATTGGTTATGTTGGCGGCGAACCGGGATTTTTCCGAGTGAATGGTGCGAACTTTCTTTCAGTTTGCCTCAAATTTGGTTAGGGGTTTTGTTGCCGGTTCTGTTGCGATTTGCTTCACGGTTTCCCCTAGCTGAAAAAATTAGCCCACGTTTGATTCTATTGCCGCAATTATTGGTCGTTTCATTGACAATGTTTTTGGCGGCTCATGCCCTGTTATTTCAACTGCATCTTCCCAGTCGCTATACGGAACATAGTCTGAGACTTGTGATGCCGATCGCCGGGGCGATTTCTTTAACTTTAATTTTAGAATGGTTGGTTCAAAAACTGCGGAATACTCCGGCCAAAAACTCCAAATTCATTTTGGGAATAACGGCTACTGCCTTGTTGACAATTTTGCTAATTTATCCGATTCTTTTGAGAAAATTCCCCGATGTGGATTACAAAATTGGCAAATTTTCACCCCTCTATGAATTTTTATCCAGTCAACCGAAAGATACTTTAATTGCTGCCATTGCTGAAGAAACCGATAATCTGCCTTCCTTTACCAATCGCTCTATTTTGGTCAGTCCCAGTTATGTGATTGGATATCATCAGGCTTATTATCAAGAACTCAATCAACGGGCGATAGAACTTTTGAGAGCTCAATATAGTGAAAAGTTAGATGCGGTCCAGCAGTTGATTCAAAAGTATGGGATTGATTTATGGATTGTAGAACGGTCCGCTTTTACCCCGGAATATTTAGAAAAAAGCCCTTGGTTACGCCGCTTTCAACTGACGGAAACTCAACCGCTTTTTAAGGCTGCTAAACAAGCGGAGGCAGCACTCCGAAGGGGAACAGTTCCGGCATTAGTGGGAGCGATCGCCCCTTGTACTCAGTTTGAGACGGGGGATTTCGTCGTACTCCAGGCGGAGTGTCTGACGAAGCATCCCCGTTAGCGATCGCCCAAATTTGAGGCGATCGCTCACTTATTTTTTCCCCTTCCCCGAGGGGAACTGATCAATCTGCGCAGAACCATAAAATACAACTTCCTGGTTTTGCAGTCGGATCCGATCCACCCGCAATTGGCTTCCCTCTAAAGCAAATTTATCCAAGTCCAGCAGGTTATTGACATGATTAATCAACTCCTTACCCAAATCAACCGCCTTCTCGTCTCCGCCATAACTCACTTCGATAAATTGAATTTTCCTGCGTTCTTCCACCTGAACGCTGGCGGTCATATCCAGGGCGATCGTTGTGTCAGAGTTGCCTAGACTCACTTGCGACAAAATTTGAATTCTTTTATCTGGGGTGAGGTTAACCTGAGTTTGGTGAAAATTTAAGCACTCCCCTTGATACTGTAATCTTTGAAGTTTTTCGACTACAAATGGCGTATTAAAGGAAATGGTTAAATCTGACTCGGTTAAAACCACTCTCATGCTGGCGCTGGTGGGTCGTCGTAACTGGACTTGACCGGCAAAAATCGCGCCAATATCAATGGCAACGGCTTGCAAGTACAATTCCATGTTCTCGATGCGCAGGCCATTATACATCAGCATTCCTTTGCCAATGAAGTCAAAGCCATCGACGCTGCCCTGCAACAGCTTGGTTACGGGTTCGGCTCGAACATTGGCTTCAACTTTTTCAGATTTCTTGAACAACGCAGCGATCGCGGTTCCCGCTACTTTACTAACGAGGGCATCACCACTTTGATTTTGAAACGGTTTACTGCCAAACAATGAGGATACCATTTTTTTGCAGGGTTGTTTACCACTCCATTATAACGGTTCATTACAAAATGTAAACTTTTGTGATGGTTATGGATACCATAAGGGAAACCAGGGGTAACCCTGGGGAAGAGGGGGAAATTTGGAGAATTTATCGGGGTTGATTCTGAGTCCCTAAACCCCTTAAACCTACGCCCGGTAGTCCGTTCACTTTTTTAATTCCTCGGATAGCCCTGCCTAGGTCCCGGGAAAGATTGGGCGGGGCCTCTACCCGGATTGGAGGAGACTCCACTCAAAAAATCTACCTTTTTAAGGAGAAATTCGAGCAGAAATCCACTGCCTCCTTCATCAATCCGACGTTCTGTGTTCTGCCAAAGGCGTCCCTTCCACACAAGCCCCTTCCAGTCTTGCGCCTAGCCATTGCGTTTGCTCCATCGTGGCACAGAGCAAGTTGGACCCGGTTAAATTGGCCCCGCAAAAGATGGCCCCATTGAGGATGGCTTCTTCTAAGTCAGCGGAGGATAAGTCGGCACCGGAAAGGTTGGCGGAGCTCAGTTCTGCCCCTTGCAGGATGGCGCGATTGAGGAGAGAACCGCGCAAATCCGCCCCGCGCAAGTCTATCCCGCTCAAATCCAATTGGCTACAGACGGACCCGGCTAAAAAAGCCCCAGCAAAGCTGGCATCGCGCAGGTTGGCATCGACTAAAATCGCCCCGCGCAAGTCAGCATTCCGACAATCGGCCCCAGATAAGATGGCCCCGGTGAGGTCGGCACCGCGTAAGTTGGCGCGTAATTGCGCCCCGCGCAGGTCGGCCCCGGAGAGATTGGCTCCCATTAAATTGGCCCCTTGCAAGTCGGCACCGGCCAGATCAGCCCCGCTTAAGTCGGCACCGGAAAGGTCGGCATTTTGCAAATCTTTAATTTTTCCTTGTCGAATCGCTTGTAAATCCATGAAAGTTGGGTGGGTAATTGGGTGAGGGAGATGGGGGAGACTTACAAGAGTAGTTTTTTTACGTTCAGGGGGGATTTGCCTCACATTTAAGATTACTTCCGGTCCCCTCCCCTTG
>NZ_JAFLQW010000322.1 GCF_017313335.1 Phormidium pseudopriestleyi FRX01
GATGGTGGCATCGATTGGAGTCAAGTCACTCAGATTTGTATTGTTTGGATAGGGGATTACCATGACTGAGGATCTACAGACTTTTTGCCCAGACTGGATTTCGCCACCGGGTGACACGATCGCAGACATCATTGAGGAACGGGAGTGGACCCAGACGGATTTAGCAAAACGTCTCGGATACACGACCAAGCATATTAGTTTATTAATTAACGGTAAAGCACCGATTACCGAGCAAACAGCACTGAAATTAGAAACTGTCCTCGGCAGTAGTGCCAGGTTTTGGTTGACTCGGGAAGCCCAGTATCGTGCCAAATTAGCACCCCAGGACGCCGCCGAAGATTTGAGAAGCTGGGTGTCCTGGTTGGATGAGTTACCTGTTGAGGAATTAATGGCTCAAGGGATCATTCCAAAACAGGATAGCGATGCCAAAAACCAGCCGAATCTTGTTCAAGAAATGCTCCGTTTTTTTAGGGTAGCTTCACCCCAAGAATGGCGAAACTACTATGGGGGTAAAGAGGCGGCTTTTCGTCCGATTCAAGCCCAACCCCGTGATGTGGGAGCAATTTTAGCGTGGTTACGCTTAGGCGAAATTGAAGCCGAAAAATTCAATACTCAGAAGTACAACTCAGGGAAATTTGAAACATCGCTTCGAGCCATTCGGCAACTCACTGTACTGTCTCCAGCAGAATTTTTACCTCAGATGCAGCAGTTGTGTCGGAATGCCGGAGTGGTATTCTTTCTTGTTCCTACACTGTCCCGAGCACAGACGAGTGGAGCAGCGCGCTGGCTGAATTCTCATAAGGCATTGATTCAGCTTTCCCTCAAGGAGAATCTGAATGATCGCTTCTGGTTTAGCTTTTTTCATGAAGCGGCTCACATTCTCCTACACGGTAAAAAGGAGATTTTTTTGGATAACTGGGATGGAGAAAACCGCATTTTATCAAAACAGGAAACAGAAGCTGATGAATGGGTAAGAAAATTTTTAATTCCGCCAGAGTTTGATGTTGAACTAACCCAATTACGCTCTAAGGATAAGGACCGGATTATTATTTTGGCTAGAAAGCTGGGAATTCATCCGGGAATTGTCGTGGGTCGCTTACAGGATGAGGGGATAATTCCCATCAATTGGATGAATGATTTAAAGGAATGGTGTCATCCGAGGGAGATGGGATTTAAAAACAATACGCTCCCCGAAATGATTTTGATTTAACAGGACATCGCAATGATCATCAAGGAGGCGATCTCTATTTTGCCAGGGGAATCGGGGTGCGATCGCCAACCCCGGCAAAAGGTCAATTATCCCGCTCTTAACCCTAACCGCAATGACCCATCATATCGAACTGCCATTCGCCCAAATTCAAGAGTTTTAGTGAAAATTTTGAAGGAAAAATCCCCGGTTGGTTATTATAAAAATACCCCCTTACTCCCGTTAATCCATGCAAGCCTTTGAATTTAAAACCATTCTCCAAAACGGAATCATTAGTTTGCCGTCGGAATACTCCCACCAGTGGGAAGGTAAAACTATCCGCGTCATCGTTTTAGAAGACATAGAAAGCACTTCGCCCTCCCTTGAAACCAACCCCCTCAAAGGAAGCGTTCTGTTTGAAGATGACCTAATTTCTCCCATTGATGAACCTTGGGAAGCAGCCCAATGATTATTCTCGATACCCATGCTTGGATCTGGTGGGTCAATGAATCTCAAAAACTAGCGCCCCGGCTTCTGGAAATCATTAACAAAGCAGACCAAATCGGAATTTCAGCGATTAGTTGCTGGGAATTAGCGATGCTAGTTTCCAAAGGTAGACTGGAGCTATCAATGGATGTACAAATCTGGATTGATTTAGCACTGCGACGCCCTAACGTAATCCTTTTACCCCTCACACCTGAAATTTCTGTGCTGGCGACTCGGTTACCAGGAAACTTTCACGGCGATCCAGCCGATCGCTTAATTGTTGCGAGTTGCCTAGTACATAAAGCTGCCCTGGTTTCCAAAGATGAGAAAATTCAGCAGTGGAGTTATTTACAGGTTATTTGGTCATGAACTGAACCGTAAATTCTCGTCAAATTAACCCTCGTTCCTAGTACAATAGAACAAGGCGATCGCCGCTATTTTGCCAGGGGAATTCAGATGCGATCGCTAACCCAGGCAACGGGTCAATGATTCCGCTGTTAACTATGAACGCAATTAACCACAATCTCAAACTGCCATTCGCCCAAATTCAAGAGTTTTGCCAACGCTGGCACATCACAGAATTTGCCCTATTTGGCTCGGTATTGCGCGATGATTTTCGCCCCGACAGTGACATTGATGTGCTCGTCACATTTGACCCGCAATTTCAGAGGGGTTTATCCGAAACGATTCAAATGCGTCAGGAGTTAGAAACCCTTTTTGGTCGGGAAGTTGACTTGATTGTCAAAACTGCGATCGCCAAAAGCGAAAACTGGCTACGCCGTCAACAGATACTGGAATCTGCACAGGTTATCTATGCCACAAGATCTATAATCTCTAATTGATATTGAAAATGCCGCCAAGCGCATCCTCCGCTATGCAAGTGGTATTGAGCCAACTGAACTGATCACTAATGATGAAAAGGTTTCGGCGATTCTCTATCAGATTACAATCATTGGAGAAGCCACAAAACGCCTCTCAATGCAATTTCGTCAACAACACCCAGAAATCCCTTGGCGAAACTTGGCCGGGATGCGTGATGTGATTGTGCATGAATACGATCAAGTTGACCTAGATATTGTTTGGGACGTAATCCATCGCGAAATTCCTCAACTTCTCGTTCAACTCAAACCGCTGGTGATTAAGCCTCCAGAGCCCTAAGCGCTAACCATTTTCCTACGGCCTCTTTTCCCTGTCTAGCAGCTACTAGAAGGTGAAGAACAGTTAAACTAATGAGTTAAAATGACTCCTGACCAAGCTACCAAAAAAATCCCTTATCTTGAGTTTCTGAATACTGAACTTAAACCCATTCCCGATCGCACCCCTCAACCGTTGGCGATCGACCTATTTTCCGGTTGTGGGGGATTTGCATTAGGATTTGAAGCCGTTGGATTTAGAACCATTGGATATGAGATGGACCCCGATGCCTGTATGACTTATCGGAAAAATCTCCATTCTCTTTGCCATAGGGTTCTGTTAACCCCTGAGAGTGAATTAGTTGAAGGCGCATCGGTCATTATTGGAGGTCCTCCTTGTCAACCCTTTAGTGTCGGTGGAAATCAGCAGGGAGTCAAAGACAGTCGAGATGGATTTCCGATTTTTATCAAGGCGGTAGAACACCATCAACCGGCGATCGCCATCTTTGAAAATGTACCCGGAATGCGATTTCGCAACAAAGCCTATTTTGAACAAATTATCAGCAGCTTAAAAGCCTTAGATTACAGAGTTGAATGGGAAATTCTGACCGCCAGTGATTATGGTGTCCCGCAACGCCGACAGAGATTATTTTGTATCGCCCATAAAGGAGGATGGGAATGGCCCAAAAAAACTCATCACTATCATCCCTACACCGCTGGAGAAGCCCTCGGAGAACTGGCATTGATGGCACCCCCCAACTCCAAATTTCTCACGCCTAGCATGGATGAATATATTAGAAAATATGAAAAAGCCTCTAAATGTGTCAACCCTAGAGATTTACATTTAGATCGACCCTCCCGAACTGTAACCTGTCGCAATCTGAGCGCACCCACCGGAGATATGTTAAGAATTCGCTTACCGTCAGGTTGTAGACGCCGGTTAACTGTTCGCGAAGGCGCACGTCTGCAAAGTTTCCCCGATTGGTTTGAATTTCATGGCAGCGAAGAAAGTCAGTGTAAACAGATTGGAAATGCCGTTCCACCCATTTTGGCAAAGTCGTTAGCGGTTAGGGTAAAGCTGTACTTAGAAAATAGGGTGCGACTTGAGGAACCTATCCAGCTATCTTTTAATTTTACTACTTAGAATATTCTTGAAATGACTGAATAAAGCAATACCCTCAAGCCGTACAGAAAACTGAAGAAGCTCGGTTGTCTGAATTGGAACAACCCATGATGTTTCTGTTGGTGGAGGTGGGGACGCCGGTTACTTTGACAAAATTAATACAAACTAATACCATAGACCCTGCCGATGTGCTGAATGTGCTGCACTCTTTAGCGCGGCGTTGCTTGGTGGAAAAACAAGACAATCTCTACAGTCTGTCTGTTGTTATTACTCAGTATATCAAGAGTCTCATCCATTCGTAAAGTAGGCTAATGGGCTATCTCTGTCTCGTGAAATCTCCATACCA
This sequence comes from Phormidium pseudopriestleyi FRX01, assembly GCF_017313335.1. GTDB lineage: Bacteria > Cyanobacteriota > Cyanobacteriia > Cyanobacteriales > Laspinemataceae > Laspinema > Laspinema pseudopriestleyi. The sequence goes on from NZ_JAFLQW010000322.1 coordinate 4,275, forward strand.
CGGGGATTTTAGCCTTTGTAAGCCCGGGAGGGGGTAGAGATTTATTGGGGATATCCGATGGGTTGGAAAAAATTTTTAAAAGTCACCGGATTTTCTGGATGTGTTTTGTTTTTATTAAGACTGAGATGATTATTAATTGTCTATTTTAGGAAGTTTAATTAAATAATCCTGAAAATTTTAGGCTTACTTGTAGGAGGGAATGACCAATTTACTCATACCAGTTTCATGCTTAAACAATTAACGGCTTTCGTCTTTTTTGCTTTACTTATTGGTACGGTAATTGGGGTGCCTCAAGTTAAAGACAATCTCAGTAAGACTACGGAATTTGCTAGTTCAAATCATACCAATCCTGTTAAATCAGTCCCTCAACCCAATCCGGATGAGAAAAAATGTACGATTCC